>JAXDJP010000001.1:0-9504 GCA_034665645.1 Actinomycetota bacterium
CGGCACCGAGGTTAGCTATAACACTCCGCACCTTCCAGGGTGTGAGTTCGATATCCAGTGGGACGGTTGGGCGCCGGGTCAGACGCTCAATTACACGTTCTCTAGCCAGAGCCCGACCCTGGGTGGAGTTTTCATCGACAACAACGTGACGATGGACGGGAACGGGCACTTCATCACGCACGTTTCGTTCAACGCCGGAACTCTCGCTGGGGTAACTCCGCAGCCGAACCAGAACTACCACATCACCTTGGTCGGTGACACGGTAGGGAGCTCCACCAAGAGCAAGACCTTCTGGATCGAGCGTGCGTGTGGCGGTCTGCCGCCACCCGTGGACCTCTGCCCGAACATCGCAGGTGACCAGGCCGTGATTCCCCCGGGCCTGATCGTGGACAACAACGGCGACTGCGTGCCGCCTGACGTCTGCCCGAACATCGATGGTGCCCAGGCCGACGTTCCTGCTGGAATGATCGTCGACTCTGACGGGAACTGCGTGCCTCCCTTCGATGCTTGTCCGAATATCGATGGGGTACAGGACAACGTTCCCGCCGGGATGATCACGGATGACGCAGGCAACTGCGTGGTTCCGCCCGACGTTTGTCCTAACCTGCCCGGCGCTCAGGGAACCCTGCCGACCGGTTACACGCTCGACGTCAACGGCGACTGCCAGCCGCCGGTGCCCACGGACCTTTGCCCCAACATCGATGGTGCTCAGGCAACGGTGCCCGCTGGACTCGAAGTCGATGACGCAGGAAACTGTGTCGAGCCGCCGCAGGCCACCGACGATTGCCCGAACCTCAGCGGCAACCAGGTCGATCTTCCGGACGGTTACGTCTTCAACGACCAGGGCTTCTGTGTAAAGCCTGAGGACGAAGTGCTAGGCAAGACGCACTTCAACGCTAAGCCGGACAAGAAGCCGGTCGTCAAGCCGCAGGACGCCAAGCCCGACAAGCGCAAGGTACTGCCCTTCACCGGTAGCGAGCCCGCACCGTGGGTCGCACTCGGAAGCCTGCTTCTCATGAGCGGACTTGGGTTCCTGTACCTCAACAGGAAGTCGGACGCACTCGACATCCTGTAAACGCCGCAGCAGTAACACGATCTAGAACCGGGCCCGGGAACGGGCCCGGTTCCGCGTCTGGGCCCGGACGGCGATAGCCTCCGGGTTCTTGTCACGCCAGAGCTTCATCGAGGGGAGGAGATCGCTACGCGATCGCTTGGCTTGCTTACCGCCGCACTCCTTTTCGTGATGACCGGGGTGTTTAGCGCGCGGTCGGCCTCTGCCTCCAGCGTGTGTTCGTTCCCCACTGTCACGGGAACGGAGGGCAACGATGTTCTTGCCGGTACCGACGGCAACGACGTGATCGATGGCGGTCCGGGTGACGACATCATCGAGGCGGGCGAGGGCGTCGACGTCCTCTGTGGGGGGAGCGGGGATGACGTTTTGCAGGGGGGCCCGGGGATCGACCTCCTACAAGGCGGTGGCGGCAGCGACCAGATCGAGGGCGGGAGCGGTCGTGACACCGTGACGTACTCATCGTCGAGGACCGGTGTGCGCGTCAATCTCGCCACCGGCATAGCGCGTGGCGACGGGATAGATCACATCCTCAGCATCGAGAGCGTCGATGGCACCTCTCACGATGACGTCTTGAATGGAAGCGACCAAAGAGATCTTCTCGACGGGGCGGCAGGGGATGACATCGTGCGCGGCGGCGGAGGGCGCGACGTCGTCGGAGGCGGGACCGGAAACGACAAGATCCGTGGAGGCAAGGCGCGGGACCGCCTCGAGTTCGTGCAAACGTATCGATCTCTGAGGATCAACTTGCAGCGTGGGCGCGCTTACGGGCAGGGGAACGATGTCATCTCTTCCATCGAAATGATTACGGGTTCAGCGGGTGACGACCATCTGATCGGCAATGCCGCGCCGAATCGCATCGATGGATTGTTCGGCAACGACTACATCGAGGGGGCGCGCGGTCGCGACTTCTTGGTCGGCGAAAACGGTCAGGACTATCTCGTAGGGGGAAAGGGTCGAGATCTCCTCATCGGGGGCCGCGACGAAGACCTATGCACCCAGGGCGAGAAGTACAAGGGGTGCGAGACCTTCCCCGGTCAAACTGAGCGAGCGCTTTAGGAGAACGCCCCAGTGGGGACCCGCCGGACTTCCAGATTCGGAAGCGGCCCCGATACCTCGGGCCGAACTAGACTCCGTGCGCCCATCGCCCATCGAAAGGCAGAGGTGTGGAGATCGACTACGACGCACTCATGACCGGCCTTCAGGCAGCGATCCCTTTCAACAACCACCTCGGCATCAAGTACCTAGAGCTCGGGTCGGGGCGAGCAGTGGCAGAGTTGCCGACGGAACCCCACCTCATGAACCACGTAGGGACGCAACACGCCGGGGGCCTGTTCTCCGTCGCGGAGGCTGCCTCGGGTGGCGCATTCCTGGCAGCTTTCGCAGATCTGATGGGTTCGATCATGCCTCTCGCCGAGAGCGCGGAGATCAGTTACAAGAAGATCGCCCAAGGTCCCATACGCGCGATCGCGACTTTTTCGTCCGATCAGGAAGTGCTTCGTAAGCAACTCGACGAAGACGGCCGTATCCGTTTTCCGGTCGAGGTCGAGTTGCAGGACGGAGACGGCCAGACCGTCGCGGAAGTAACCGTTCGGTGGTACGTCAAGAAGCTCGGTTGAGCCTGCGGCAACCAGAATCGTTTCGCGAGCGTCTAATCGGCACCTGAAAGAAAGGTGAAAGAAATGCGCCGATTCTCGTTGCTGCTCGCGGTTCTTCTTCTGGGCGGTGCTTGTGGGACGAACGATGGCGACTCTCCCGGGGCCGCCGGTGACACCACCAGCACGACAGTCGTGTCGTCACCGTCTCCCGCCCCGACCGGCTCAGAGACCGCCGGCACCACGGACTACGAGGTTTGGTTCGCCTACGGCGAGAGTCTGTTCTTCTCGCGTCACAGTGAACGCACCATGGAGGCTGCCGCTCGGACTGCGATCGAGCTCTTGCTCGCGGGTCCGAGCTCCCAAGAGGACGCTGCAGGCGTTACGACTTTGATCCCCGAGGGAACCGAGCTCCGAGATCTCTCCCTCGAGGATGGCGTCGCAACCGTCGATCTGTCTTCGGAGTTCGACGACGGCGGGGGATCCCTTTCCATGCAGATGAGGTTGGCGCAGGTCGTCTACACCGCCACGCAGTTCCAAACCGTCAAGGGTGTCGAGTTCCGACTCGACGGCGAACCCGTGGAGACCTTCTCTGGTGAGGGGATCGTGCTCGACGGGCCCCAGACGAGGAAGGACTACGAACCACTCCTGCCCGCGATCCTCGTGGAGCATCCTCTGGTGGGGGATCGGGTTTCCAGTCCCGTGACCGTGTCGGGGACCGCGAACACGTTCGAGGCGACGGTCGGCATCAGGATCCTGGACGCCGACGGAAAGAAGCTGAAGGAGACTTTCACCACCGCCACCTGCGGGACGGGGTGCCGCGGCGATTACACGAAAGACGTTTCTTTCACCGTCACCGAAGAACAGCCGGGCTATATAGAGGTGTACGAGTCATCCGCCGAGGACGGATCGGACACGAAGCTGGTGAGGATCCCGGTGACGCTCGAGCCGTAGTCGGCGCCTTTGATCAGGACTAGTCCGTTCGGGCCACGAAAAAGATGGTCACCGTTTCGGCGAAAAATCCTGCTGAAAAGCTTCAGTCCGGGTAAACGCGCGACCGATAGAGATTCAAGAAAGTTTTCGCGGCGCGCGTCCAAGGGGAGATTCAGGTGTCGATCGTCTTCGGAGTCAGCTGGAACGATTCAAAGAAGGGCCGCTTCCTCGGGGGCGCCTTAGCCGCGCTTCTCGCCTTCACGCTGATGGGCCCTCAGGCCGCTCAGACGATGTCCCAGACCGCCGGGCGGATGGTGTCCGTCATCGTCCGTGAGCTTCCGGGATCTGGGTCGGCTCCGGAACGGGCCGTCGAGAGTCTCGGCGGCAAGGTCGGCCGTCACATCAACATCATCCACGGCTTCGTCGCCGAGCTGCCCGCCGCATCGATCCGCTCGCTTGCGATGATGGCACCGGTTCATTCTGTGACCCCCAACCGCCCCGTGCACATGCTGAGCATGATCGATGGTTTCGACGGCTTCACCGACCCCGGCTCGATGTACAACGTGCAGAACGCCATCAAGTCTCGTGACTCGTTCGGCAAAGGGATCACCGGCAAGGGCGTCGACATCGCGCTCATCGACACCGGCCTCGTCCCCGTCAACGGCTTCACGACCGCCGGCAAGGTTGTCAACGGACCAGACCTTTCTTTCGAGTCCCAGGTAGACCAGCTCCGATACTCGGACACGAACGGTCACGGAACTCATATCGGGGGGATCATCGCCGGCCGCGACGATGCGATCGGAACCATCACCGGAAGCCACAAGGGAGACGCCGACGATTTCATGGGCGTTGCTCCCGACGCTCGACTCATCAACCTGAAGGTGGGCAACGCCGTCGGCGGCACGGACGTGTCGCAGGTGTTGGCTGCCATCGACTGGGTCGTTCAGCATCGCAACGACAGCGGCTTGAACATCCGCGTGCTCAACCTCTCTTTCGGAACCGACAGCTCGCAGGACTACCGGATCGACCCGCTCGCTTACGCGGCTGAAGTTGCGTGGCGCAAGGGGATCGTCGTCGTTGCGGCGGCCGGCAACTCCGGGTTCGGAGACGCCAAACTGAACGACCCCGCCTATGACCCCTACGTCATCGCCGTGGGTGCCGCCGACACGAAGGCCACGCCTTACGACACAAGTGACGACCAGGTGCCCGGGTGGTCAAGCCGCGGAGACGGAGTTCGCAACCCCGACTTCGTCGCTCCGGGGAAGTCGGTCGTCAGCCTTCGTGACGTCAACTCACACATCGATCTCACCCACCCAGAGGGCCGAGTGAACACTCGATTCTTCCGAGGCAGTGGAACGTCGCAGGCCGCAGCCGTAACGTCGGGTGCCGCCGCCCTGTTGCTCCAACAGCGACCGAACCTCACGCCGGATCAAGTGAAGCGGATATTCTCGGTGACCGCGTCAACGATCCCCTCGGCCGATGCGCAAGCACAAGGCGCGGGAATGATCGACGTACGTGCCGCGCTGAAGATGAGCCCCCCGAACTTCACCCAGAACTGGGACCGATCGACCGGACTCGGTAGCCTCGAAGCTTCCAGAGGGTCGCTTCACGTCGAGTACAACGGCGTTCAGCTCACGGGCGAGCAAGACATCATGGGCAACGCCTGGAACGGGGCGGGTTGGTCCGCCGCTATGTGGGCGGGTGCCGGTTGGTCCGGCGGGAATTGGAACGGAGCCGGTTGGTCGGGCGCAGGGTGGTCGGGAGCCGGTTGGTCGGGTGCCGGATGGAGCGGCGCGGGTTGGTCGGGCGCAGGATGGTCCGGAGCCGGATGGAGTGGCGCAGGCTGGTCCGGAGCGGGTTGGCAGTAGAACCGACCTATCGGACACCGTTGGGAGGACACTAGAACCCTGGGCCGTGACGCACGGACCGTGGAGAGGAAGTGAACTGCGATGTCCGGCGTGGCCGTGAGAGGCGAGGACGAGCTCTCCGCCAGGTTGTCCGGGGGCCAGCGCGTTCGTTTACTTACACTCGGGATCGCGCTCGGCGCGGTCCTCGTCTATTTCTTCCTGGTCCGCGGTTTCGACAGGCTCCCCTCGACCTTCCATCTCAAATGGTGGGCCCTTGCCCTTCTCTTCTATCTTGCCGAGATCTCCGTCTTTCATCTACAGTTCCGGCGAGACGCCTATTCCTTCAGCCTTGCTGAGATACCTCTCGTTCTGGGCCTCTTCTTTGCGACCCCCCAAGATCTCGTTTTAGGGCACGTCATCGGGGCGACGATCGCGCTCGGCCTGCATCGACGACAGTCTCTGCTCAAAGTTGCGTTCAACGTCAGCCACTACGCGCTGGAGACGTGCTTCGCAGCGGCGATCTTCTTCCGTCTCGCGATGCTGACCGAGATGCTCCGACCCGCGGGGTGGGTTGGGGTCTTCGTGTCCACGTTGGTGGCTGCATTTCTGAGCGTCATCATGGTCGTGCTGGCGATCTCAGCTTCAGAAGGCCGCTTGCATCTCGAGAGCCTCCCGCAAGGGCTCCTGTACGGCTCGATCGTGACGGTTACGAACACGAGCTTGGCCCTCTTGGGAGTCTCCGTGATCCTCACCCGGCCCCAGACGATGTTCTTGCTCGCGGTACCCACCGGATTGCTGTTCCTTGCGTACCGCGCCTACATGTCGCAGAGGGAACAACGCGAGAGCATCGAGTTCCTCTACGAGTCGACCCGGATGGCGCATCGATCCTTGCAATCGCAGCAGGCGATCTCGGCCCTCTGCACGCAAGCTCGAAAGATGTTCCGAGCGGAGGTCGCGAGCATCACTATCTTCAGCGCCGATCAGAAGGAAGCGGAGAAAACGACGCTGGGGCCCGGCGACTCCGTCGTTCACAAGGAGCACGAGGAGCTGCATCCCACCGAGGGGGTCTGGGCGCGCGTCGCCTCGGAGCAGCAAGCGATCCTCATCCCACGTCCGATCCAGAATGAACGGCTGCGCGAATACTTCGTGGCTCGAGGTGTCCATCGCGACGCGATGGTCGCCCCTCTGCTCGGCGAGCACGGTGTCGTGGGCACGATCATGGTGGGGGACCGTCTCGGTGACGTCAGCAGCTTCGACACCGAAGACCTGAAGCTGTTCGAAACGCTCGCCAATCACGCCAGCGTCAGCCTCGAGAACGCGGGGCTGGTCGACCGGTTGAAGGAATCCCTCGCTCACCTCACCGAGATGAACAGGTTGAAGGACGATTTCGTTGCGGCCGTATCGCACGAGTTGCGGACGCCGCTCACGTCGATCCAGGGGTACGTCAAGACGCTGCTTCGGCCCGAGGTCGATTTCGATCCCGAGCAGCAGCGATCGTTCCTCGAGGCCGTCGACCGCCAGAGCGACCGCCTTCGTAACCTCATCGAGGACCTGCTCGCGGTTTCGAGGCTCGAGTCCGAGGAGCTCCGGACGGCGAGCGCCATAGTGTCGCTGCCTACGCTGGTCGAGCGCGTCGTCGATGAGCTCGGCGAACGTAAGGCGTCGCATCCGATGTCTCTCGACTTCGAAGACGAGCTTCCCGTCGTGGTCAGCGACGAAGGAAAGATCCACCAGATCCTCCTGAATCTCGTCGACAACGCTTTCAAGTACGCGCCGGAGGGAACCGAGGTCACGGTCAGCGGGCGCCGCGAAGCGGAAGGAGTGGTGTTGTCGGTAAGCGACCTCGGCGAGGGTGTCCCCACCGACGTGCAAGAGCGCATCTTCGATCGCTTCTACCAAGTCGATCAATCGTCGACGCGCAAGGTCGGCGGTACCGGGCTCGGTCTCTACATCTGCCGCCGTCTCGGCGAGGCGATAGGGGGCCGCGTGTGGCTCGAGCGATCGACCCCCGAGGGATCGACGTTCAGCCTGTGGATCCCGCTTGCCCCTCCGAACCTCGTGCCCCTGGAACAGCCCCGCTCGATCGACGCCCGCCTCGAGCCCTAAAGCCGTACCTGGACGCGCATCTTCGAGCATTGCGAGCCCGTTTGCGCGCGTTCCCGACGGGTAGCGTTCCCCCAACAAGCGATTGAAGGGAGCGGACGGTGGCCAACTGTGAACGATGCGGCCGAGAGGTCGATCAGAACCAGCTGAAAGAGGTTTTCTGGGAGGAGGGCGACCAGGCCGAGCGCAAGAAGGCGATGGTGTGTCCGAACTGTCTTGACGAGGTCATGAACCAGGCAGACAAGGTCAAAGGCGTCGCCGGGGATGAAAAGGCGGCCGCCGTCCGGCTCGAGGGCGACGGCGGGGCCGGCGAACGCGAATCCATGGGGGAGCGCTCCTAGCTCAGTACCTTTTTGCCCTTCATGTCTACCTAGTGCTCGCTTTTCGAACATCAGGTAGCAATGAACGTCCTTCCCGGCACTCATCGGGAATACGGCGGCCCGCGGGAAAGTTGACATAGATACACTCAAGTTTCATACTGGTCGGAGCTTGAGAGATCTATGTGACTTTCACAGGAGGCAGCAATGGCTAAAGCAGTAGGAATCGACCTGGGCACCACGAACTCCGTGGTCTCGGCCCTCGAGGGTGGCGAGCCCACGGTCATCCCCAACGCCGAGGGACAGCGGACGACCCCGTCCGTGGTCGCCTTTTCCAAGGGCGGCGAGATCCTCGTGGGCGAGGTCGCCAAGCGTCAGGCGATCACCAACCCCGATCGGACGATCCGTTCGATCAAGCGGCACATGGGGACCGATCACAAGATCGACATCGACGGCAAGAACTACACGCCGCAGGAGATCTCGGCCCGGATCCTCATGAAGCTGAAAGCGGACGCCGAGGCCTATCTCGGCGACAAGGTGACCGAAGCGGTCGTCACCGTTCCCGCCTACTTCGACGACGCGCAGCGTCAGGCGACGAAAGAGGCCGGCCAGATCGCGGGCCTCGAGGTGCTCCGCATCATCAACGAGCCGACCGCGGCCGCGCTCGCTTACGGGCTCGACAAGGAGGACCAATCCGATCAGACGATCCTCGTTTTCGACCTCGGTGGTGGAACGTTCGATGTTTCGTTGCTCGACCTCGGCGAGGCCGTCTTCGAAGTGAAGTCGACGTCGGGTAACACGGACCTCGGGGGTGACGACTGGGACCAGCGGGTGATCGATCACCTCGTAAAGACCTTCCAAGGTCAGCACGGTGTCGATCTGTCGAAAGACAAGATGGCGATGCAGCGTCTGAAGGAAGCCGCCGAGAAGGCGAAGATCGAACTTTCTTCCACGCAGCAGACTTCGATCAACCTTCCGTTCATCACCGCGACGGAGCAAGGCCCCCTTCACCTCGAGCTCACGCTGTCGCGTACCGAGTTCGAGCGCATGACCGAGGACCTGTTCGAGCAGTTGAAGGGACCCTTCAACCAAGCGGTGCGCGACGCGAACATCAACGTGTCGCAGATCGACCACGTGATCCTCGTTGGTGGGTCGACGCGTATGCCGATGGTCCGCAAGCTCGTAACCGATCTTGCCGGTAAGGAGCCCCACCAAGGCGTCAACCCGGACGAGGTAGTTGCTGTCGGTGCCGCGATCCAGGCTGGAGTCCTTAAGGGCGACGTCAAGGACGTTCTGCTTCTCGACGTGACCCCGCTTTCCCTCGGGGTCGAAACCAAGGGCGGCGTCATGACGAAACTCATCGAACGGAACACGACGATCCCGACGAAGCGGTCCGAGATCTTCACGACCGCCGAAGACAACCAGCCGTCGGTGGAGATCCACATCTTGCAGGGTGAGGCCGACATGGCCTACCGCAACAAGTCGCTCGGCAAGTTCCAGCTCGTGGGTATCCCGCCCGCGATGCGGGGCACGCCGCAGATAGAGGTTGCATTCGACATCGACGCGAACGGCATCGTCAACGTTTCGGCGAAAGACTTGGGCACCGGTCAAGAGCAGTCGATGACCATCACCGGCGGCAC
>JAXDJP010000002.1:0-4543 GCA_034665645.1 Actinomycetota bacterium
AGCTGCAGCATCCACGTGGGCGACGACCGCCACCCCCTCTTCTCTTCCTTCTTCGAACCGCCGAATCCCTCCGTGCCCTTCTGGACGATGAAGGCGCTGATCCCTTTGGATCCCTCGGTACCGGTACGCGCCATCACGAGGACGGCATCGGCCTCATCGCCTCTGGTGCAGAACACCTTGGAGCCGTTCAGCCGGTAGCTTCCCTCGGTCCGCTCGGCCTTCGTCGACAGGGCGGCGGCGTCCGAACCCGAATTCGGCTCCGAGAGGGAGTACGCGCCGAACCACTCCCCCGAGCACAGCCGGGTGAGGACGTCCTCCTTCAGCCCATCGCTACCGAATTCGTTGACGGCGAAGGCGCAGAGCGTGTGCACCGAGAGACCGATGGCGAAGCCGAGATACGCCCGCGCTATCTCCTCGACCACGAGCAGATAGGTGGAGTACGGCTGCCCGCCTCCTCCCCACCGTTCCGGATAAGGGATACCTGTAAGACCGAGCTGTGCGAGCTGTTTGTATAGCGCCGCCGGGTCTTCGGATCTCTCTTCGTACTCGGGCGCCGCCGAGACGAGGACCTCATCGGCGAACTCGCGGACCAGTCCCACTAGGGCGCGCTGATCCTCGTCTAGCAATCTCAGATCCTGGGGCACGGAGCCAGGATAGCGGCCGCGCCGGGGGCGAAGCGGTTGGTGACCCTCGCCTTACCATCGGGGTATGAGGATCGAGGATCGCAAGGGCGAGGCTCTCTCCGAGGCGACGGTCACGGTCGACGACCGCGAGTTGATCGACCTCCTCCAGGGCCTGGCGGACGTGATCGAGGGCAAGCGCGAGCACCTTCACTTCGCCCAGGCGGGTGGCTCGCAGCTGGTCGTGCGCCGTGCCTACGATGACGACGACGATCCCATCGAGCGGCAGATGGACTGGTGGGTGGGCCCCCTCGTGCTCTTCGGGGCTCTGTTCGTGGTGGTTGGCTTCGCCACCGTCGTCCACTGGGCGCTGGGACTCGCGTCGTGAAAGGCATCGGATCTCGCGAGAGCGCTCTCGAGCGGCTGTCCACTACTCGGTCTGGAGATGAGCTGGATCTTCTCGTGATCGGCGGGGGTATCACGGGGGCAGGCATCGCCCTCGACGCAGCGGCCCGCGGGATGTCGGTCGGCCTCGTGGAGCGGGGCGATTTCGCCAGCGGGACCTCGAGCAAGTCGTCGAAGCTCGTGCACGGAGGTCTCCGTTACCTCGAGCAGCGCGAGTTCGGACTGATGCGCGAGGCGGCACAGGAGCGCGATCTGTTGCGAAGCCTGGCTCCGCACCTGGTCGAGCCGATCCCCTTCGTTCTTCCGGTTGCCGACAAGTGGGCGCGAGCGAAGTTCGGCGTAGGGCTGTGGGCGTACGACGCGCTCGCCTCGTTCAAGAACCTCAGCGTGCATCGCTACCTCGGTGTCGACGAAACCGAGGCCGCGGTTCCCGCGATCCCCAAGGGCAAGATCAAGGGTGGCTTCCTTTTCTATGACTGCAAGAACGACGACGTTCGGTTGGTGATGGAGGTTCTCATCCAGGCCGTGCGCTACGGGGCCGTCGTCTGCAACTACACGACGGTCGAAAGCATCGATGGTACCGAGCAAGGATGCGCCGCGCAGGTTCGCGACGTCGTCTCCGATGCATCTTTCGAGATACGCGCGAAGAAGATCATCTCCGCGGCCGGCGTGTGGGGCGACAAGGTCGAGCATCTCGCCAACCCAGCACACGAGCAACGCCTTCGACCCTCCAAAGGCGTGCACCTTTCGTTCAGCCGCAGCAAGCTGCCGATGGGAGACGCCGCTGCGTTCATCCCCGACGCGGAACGAAAGCGTTTCCTGTTCGTGATCCCGTGGTTGGAATCGGTGATCGTCGGGACAACCGATACGCATTACGAAGGGGACATCGACGCTCCTTCGGTCGAGCCGGAAGACCGGCGGTACTGCATCGACGCGATCAACTCCGTCTTCCACCTGGGGTTGACCGACGAGGACGTGACCGGTGCGTGGGCGGGCCTCAGGCCACTCATCGCAGGTAAGGCCGGTGCAACCGCGGACCTATCGCGCAGCCATAGCGTCTACGACATCGCTCCGAACGTCATCGGTATCACCGGAGGCAAGTTGACGACGTACCGACGCATGGCAGGAGATGCGGTCGACAGGATCGTGGGCGACCTCGGCGTAACGACGAAATCGAAGACGGGATGGATCCGGCTCGGAACGGCCGACGTCGACGCACTGCGGGCTGCGGTTGCGCGGCGAGGCCAGGCGCTTTCGATCGCTCCGGATCGCATAGACAATCTGGTCCGCTGCTACGGAGACCGGGCCCTATCGGTGCTCGACCTAGCGTCGGAGCTCGGCATGAGTGAGCCCCTCGTTCCGGGGATGCAACCGATCGCCGCCGAGGCCGTGTACTGCGCGCGTCACGAGATGGTTGTGCACCTCTCGGATCTTCTCGGACGCCGCACGCGCTTGTCTTTGACCGACATCGGGGCCGGTATCGGTGTCGGAAGCGTGGGGGCCCAACTGCTTGCCGCAGAGTCGGGCTGGACCGCGGGGCGAACGGACGACGAGATTCGGACTCATCGCGCCGAGACCGAACACGAGCGCGGCCTCCCCTTGAACCTCGACGCGCCGCGCGATCGACCCCTCGAGGCCGGATCGACGAGGGGCGCTTGATCCACTGATGCGCGGTGCAGATCTCCAGCGCGACCCACAGCTGATCCGGTCGTTCGACGAGACGTTCATCGCGGTTCGAAAGACGGGCGAGGGCACGGGTCTCCCCCTCCTGATCGTCAACGCGATCGCTGCCAATCTCGCTCCCTGGAGGGCGAGTGTCGATCGACTCGCGACCGATGGCGTCGTAGCCACGTGGGATCACCGCGGAACGTTCGAGTCCGGCCCCCCCGAGAACGGACGACTGGATGCCGAAGCTCACGCGGGCGACGCGATAGCGGCCATGGACCATCTCGGTTTCAAGGAGTTCGTGGTGGCGTCATGGAGCAGCGGCGGACGAATCGCCCTCGAGATCGCGCATCGCGTTCCCGAGCGGGTCGCAGCCCTCGCGATGGTCTGTGGCGGTTCCGGTTACGGCCTGACGGGGTTCTTTCGACACTTCGAGCTCCCTTCGCTGTTACCCGTCCTCGCGGGAGTGGCGAAACGTTTCGCGGGGCCGCTGCATGGCGCGCTGCGAGGCGTCATCGGCCGTCCGGAGCTCGCCGGCCTGGTACGGCAGTCGGGCATGGCCTCGGCGAGCGTGGACCTCGCGGCGATGGTCGAGCTCGTGCAGGGGATCGGGGAATGCGACTTGGGGGTGCTCTTGGAGTCGTTCGGAGAGGTCGCCGGCGATCCCGGCCTCGAGCTCCTTCCGGGTGTCACCGCCCCCACCTTGGTAGTGGCGGGAGAGCACGACCAGTTCGTGCCCCGTCGCATGACCGAAGAGATGGTCGCGACGCTTCCCAACGCGGAGTTACTCGTGTACGAGGAAGCGACGCACTATCTGCCGATGGAGTATCCGGGCCTTCTCGCAGAGGACCTGAACGCCTTCTACGCGCGCTCTACGTAAACCTCAACTGGAATCTGTTTGGAACGCCGTCTGGTCTTCGGACAACTCCTCGTCCTCATCCGTGACTGCCTCTTTGCCCGTGGGCGCGTCGTGGGACTGGTCCTCGGGTGAGTCCTTTTCGTAATCCGGTGACGATCCGTCGGTGTCGCTCATCGGTCGCTCCCTCAGTCGTCGGGATGGACGTTCTGCCTATCCCAGCTCGTTACGTGGTCCGGGACCGGGCTCGAAGCCGGAAGCCGAGGGTCGGGTTCCGGTGCACCCGGGGTAACCGGCACCGGAAGTAAGCCTGCCCAGATCGGCAGTTCGTAGTCCTCCTCGTCGTCCACCGGTGGACCCGTCCGCACCTTGGCGGACGCTTCGTCGAGGCTCATCGCAAGGATCGTCGTCTTACGCAGCTCATCGTCGTTCGGCCAGCGGATCTCATCCCATCTCCCGGGGACGACGTGGTCGGTCAGCGCCTTCGAGGCGAGCATCTTCTCGTCTCGGTCGGTGACCTCACGAAGTTCACCCAACACGACGGCCGAGCGGTAGTTCATCGAGTGATGGAACGCCGAACGGGCGAGGACGAGTGCGTCGACGATCGTGACCGTCACACACGCTCTGGCCCCCTTCTTCAGCAAGCCCAGCGTGCGGCTCCCGGGCGAGCCATGGAGATAGAGGGTGTCGTCAAGCCGCGCGTGGATCGTTGGGATCACGAACGGGTGCTCACTATCGATGAAGCCGACGTGGCAGATGAGCCCTTCGTCGAGGATCTCGGTGATAGTGCGTCGCTCGTATCGCCCGCGCTCGCGAAGACGCATGTCGGTCGTTCGTGGCGAGGCCGGGGAGGCCGGTTCGGGGCTGCTCATCGGCTCACAGTACCCAGGAGCGGTGCACCCCCCTCACCGGTCATCAAACCTTCAGGTTCAGTAGGTCCTTCAAGACCTCGAAGCGTGCCGGCGTGTAGCCGAGCACCTCGCCGTCGGCTTCGATC
>JAXDJP010000003.1:0-5825 GCA_034665645.1 Actinomycetota bacterium
AGCGAACGCATGTTCGCAGCGTAGTTGAGAACTACGTCAGAACGTCGGTTTTCGCCTCAGGAGAGAGCGGAGGCCAGGACCTCGTCGGAGATGTCGAAGTTGGCGAAGACCTCCTGCACGTCGTCGAACTCCTCGAGGGCGTCGATCAGGCCCAGCACCTTCTTGGCGTCGGGGCCCTCGACGGCGATCGTCGTCTTCGGTAGTTGCGTGACCTCGCCCGGCTCGAATCCGATGTCCGCAGCCGTCAAGGCGTCCTCGACGGCCTTCAACGCTTCGGGAGGCGTAACGACCTCGATCGACTCGTCGGAGGCGCGGACGTCTTCGGCCCCTGCGTCGGCCGCGACCAAGAAGACCTCGTCCTCGGTTGTAGCCGCCGAGGGGACGACGATCAGTCCTTTGGATTCGAACATCCACGACACGGCGCCGGGCTCGGCCATCTTGCCGCCGCTTCCATTGAACGCGCTGCGGACGTCCTGAGCGGTGCGGTTGCGGTTGTTCGTGAGGCACCGAACCAGCACCGCGACTCCGCCGGGGCCGTAACCCTCGTATGAGGTTTCTTCGTAAGCCTCGCCTTGGAGCTCACCCGTCCCGCGCTTTATGGCGCGGGTGATGTTGTCGTTGGGAACGGAGCTGGCCTTGGCTTTCGCCACCGCCGTGGCCAATGTCGGGTTGCCCTCGACGTTCCCTCCGCCTTGGCGCGCGGCAACCTCGACGAAACGCAGGAGTTTGCCCCACGTCTTGGAGCGCTGGGCGTCGGCCGCACCCTTCTTGCGCTTGATCGTCGACCATTTCGAATGTCCGGACATCTACGTCGCCGCCTTCGCCATATCAAGGAACATCTCATGGATCCGGCCGTCGCCGGTCATCTCGGGGTGGAAGCTCGACGCAAGTACGTGCCCTTGTCGCACCAGGACCGGTCGCCCCTCGACAGACGCGAGTACCTCGACGCCGTCACCCAATTTCGCAACAACTGGGGCCCGGATGAAGACCGCGCGGAAGGGTTCGTCGAGGCCCGTGACCTCGAGGTCGGCCTCGAAAGAATCGACTTGACGCCCGTATCCGTTGCGTACGACGGTCGCGTCGAGTCCACCTATGCGATGCGGGGCGGCCTCGCGGCCCTCGATCTCGTTCGCGAGCAAGATCATTCCGGCGCACGTTCCGTACACGGGCATCCCCCCGCGCACTCGGTCTCGCAACAGCTCGAGCAGTTCGAAGCGATCGAGCAACTTTCCGATCGTCGTCGACTCTCCTCCCGGCAGGATGAGAGCGTCGACCGAGGAGACCTCCTCGGGACGTTTCACGACCACGGCCGTTCCGGCAGCGGCCTCGACGGCACGTACGTGCTCGCGGACGTCGCCCTGGAGGCCGAGTACCCCGATCTTCAACGGATTACCAGCCTCTCTTGGCCAGTCGCTCCGAATCGGGGATCTGATCGAGGTTGATGCCGACCATCGCTTCGCCGAGCCCGTGCGAGACCTTGGCGATGATGTCGGCGTCGTTGAAGTACGTGGTGGCTTCGACGATCGCGCGAGCGCGCGTTGCGGGGTCACCTGACTTGAAGATCCCCGACCCGACGAACACGCCGTCGGCACCCAACTGCATCATGAGCGCAGCATCGGCAGGCGTCGCGATGCCGCCGGCGGTGAACAAGACGACGGGGAACTTGCCGGTATCGGATATCTCGCGCACGAGCTCGTAAGGAGCGCGGAGTTCCTTGGCCTCGGCCATCAGCTCCTCAGGTCCCATCGAGGTAAGGCGACGGACAGACGACAAGATCGATCTCATGTGACGGACGGCTTCCACGACGTTGCCGGTTCCCGCCTCGCCTTTGGACCGGATCATCGCCGCACCCTCGCCGACCCGGCGAAGAGCTTCGCCGAGGTTCGTCGCGCCGCAAACGAAAGGAACGGTGAAGTCCCACTTGTTGACGTGGTTCGACTCGTCTGCGGGGGTAAGGACCTCGGACTCGTCGATGTAGTCGACGCCCAAAGATTGCAGGACCTGAGCTTCGACGAAATGGCCGATCCGGCACTTCGCCATGACCGGGATCGAGACGGTATCGACGATCTGAGCAACGCGCTCCGGGTCGGCCATCCGAACCACGCCACCCTCGGCCCTGATGTCGGCCGGCACGCGCTCCAATGCCATGACCGCAACGGCTCCGGCGTCCTCGGCGATCTTGGCTTGGTCGACGGACGTGACGTCCATGATGACGCCGCCCTTAAGCATCTCGGCGAGGCCCCTCTTAACCCTGGCGCCCCCGGTGTCCTTCGAAATCTCGCTCACGGAATCTCCTCCTCCTAGACCCTTGAGTTTAAGGGGTCAGAGGTCCAAGACCTCCTGCGCCCTCGCCTCCGCGGTACGCCCGGCGGCGTCGGGTACGAACCACCGGATCGATCCTCGATCGGGCCGAGGGGCTGCTTTTCGCAATGCTGCTGCGAGAGCGGGTGGGTATCTCGTCACCGCAGCCGCCGAGATGTCGTCGGCCGCGCCGGACTCCTCCACCCGACCTTTTCCTGCGCGAGTAAGGCGCGCCAGTCCATGCGCCACAACGGCCTCTAGCTCGGTCCGCGTGTAGGAACCGAGTATCTCCTCTGTGAACCCCAGGACGGGATTCGATCCGCCGGAGACGAACGAGTTAGAGCCTTCATCCTTCACCACCCACAGTGCCGGAGCCGCGACCCCAAGTTCGGTAGCCAGCCCCTCGGCGATGTTCCACAGCCGGAGGTGCTCCTCCTTCGAGATGGGACGCGCTCCGACAGCGCGGAGGTCACGCGAATTTCGTGGACGGAGCAACGAGAACAGGCCACGCGATCTCGGGCGCGAGCTCGTCTGGCCACAGTCCGGCACGCGCCCCGTCGCCGCTTTCGTCATGGGTACCGCGGTCCCGAGAGAAGCTGCGACGAGAACTTCGTGTTGTACGTCCCGAAACCGCTCTCCAGATGTACGAAGCCCTTCGTCTTAACGATCGCCAGGGTTCCCGGGTCGATCCAAACGACTAGGTCGGAACGACCTTTGAAGTCGCCTCGGAATCGCGTCACGGTGAAGACCTTTAAGGCTTGCACCGTCTCGCCCCCGACGACGACGGGTTCGCGGGCGGCAACGGCGGCTTCGTAATCACCGGAGACCTCCGCGTCCCACGAACCTTCCCAGTGACGACCCACGTCGAGGGGCCACGACAGCGACAAGACCGGGGGATCGGGACGGTACGTCTTCTCGAACTCGAATCCTTCGTACGCGAAGCGGGTGTAAACCTCGCTAACGCGCGCGTCCCGGTCCTTGTAATCAGTCGTCATGCGGACGGTTCCCTCCTCGGCGTTCTGCTCGCTGACCACCGTAGCGCCGTTGGTCGAGGCGCCCGTGACGCGCAGCGACGTCGTGGCGCGGGCGGGTAGCGCTTCCCGGTCGCACGTTCCGCTGCAGAATTCCCGATAGCCCTTCTGGGCGTACGAGTAATCTCCGGCAGCCGGATACAGCGCAGTGTCCCGGCCGTTGGGGGCCGAACCGTCGCCCGACGGCTGGGACGTACCGGAGCTGCCGTCGTTGCCGCCATCCCCACCCCCGTCGCCGGGCTCGGACGCCCCGGCGTCCGGCGCGCCGGACGCCGACGGATCGCCGCCATTCCCCGGCCGCTTCTTCGCGGAGTCGCTCGCTTTCTTGTCGGTCGCCTTCTTTCCCGCGGCGCCCTTTTCGGCCCCCGCTCCTCGCGTTGTCGGTGAGACGTTCGCGACACCGGGAGCGGCCCTTTGACCAGACGAACAAGCAGAGAACAACAACAGCACCAGTGCCGCCGCGATCGCCCCCTTCGCTTTCATGCCCCCATGATGCCCGGGCTTCGGGGCTACGCCGAACGCGGTCATTCGTACCGGAGGGATTCGATGATCGACGTGCGCGCCGCGGTCCTACTGGGTAGCGCGCCGGCTGCGATCGAGACGACAGACCCGGTTGCGATGGCAGCCAGCAACAGCCCCCAGGGAGTGTGGAACGCGACGACCCACGAGAACTGGACCTCCATGATCTGCGTCATCACGTAGCCCAGGAGTAAGCCGAGCAGGACGGCCCCCGCGCTCCCGACGACGCCGATGATGCCCGCCTCGATCATCACGGAAGATCGAAGTTGTCGGGCCGTCATCCCGAGAGCGCGGCTGAGAGCGCTCTCCCACCTCCGTTCCAGGACCGCGGTGAACATCGTGTTCGCGATCGTCAGGACCGCGATCAAGAGAGCGGCGATCTGGATCCCGCGCGCGATCGAGAACAGCCCGCGGATCGCGTTCAGGATCGTGTCGATGAGTTCTTGCTTCGACAGCACCTCGGCGGGAACGTCTCGGTGTTGCAGCTCCAGGCTTAGAGCAGATCGCGTCGCAGCCTCGTCGGCGTTGCCGTTCAAGACGACGGCGAAGCGATCGACCTTGTCATCGTCCCAAAAGCGGCGGTACGTCGCGTAATCGATGTACATGGAATCGAAGGAGGCGAGATCCGAGAACGTGCCTGCGACCTCGAAATCACGCGCCCCCGTCGGCGTCGGGATCGTGAGGCTGTCGCCGCTCACGACGCCGTGCTTCTTCGCCGTCAGTCTCGAGATAACAACGCCTCCGGCTCTCAATCCCTCGACGAGGTGGGCTTCTTCGGCTTCGCTGTCTCCGAATCGACCCGGGGCTCCCGCCCGCTCGGCCTCCAATGTCGGCACCGCATAGAGAAGAGCTTGCTCGCCCTCGAGGTCCACGGAGACATATCTCTGCGCGTACGCGTTCGCCACGCCATCGACGCTTTCGATGACCGGTTCGAGGTCGAGGGTCAGCGGCTGGTCCGATCCCAACCCCGTGAACGATCGAGCTCCGACATATAAGGGGGCCGCGAACGTCGTCTGTGCTTGGTGGTCGACCTCGTCCTCGTAGGAACCGAGCGCGGCCCCCACACTGACGACCATCCCCAATGTGAGAACGAGCGCTCCAACCGTGTAAGTGGTTCGCCCCGGATTCTTGGAGAGTGCATCGATCGCCAAGCGTCCCAGCGTTCCTAAAAGTCGCTCAACGATGGGTTTGACGAGCCTCACCGCAGCGGGGACGACGGAGGGCAGCAGCAAAGTGACGCCCGTGAGGCCCGCAAGTAACCCCGAGATAGCCAGAGGCTTCACGTCGGGCGACCGTGCGAACAGGATCAGAAGGAGCAACGCGACGGCGATCGTCGTCACCGCCACCGGAAGCCGGAGCACCCTCCTTTTGCGGCCCCCCACCGTCGACGCCCACTCGTAGCCCGCTTCGGGGCGCAGCGATTCCACGGGGGTGACAGAGAGGATGCGCAGCGCCGGGATGAGCGCTCCCGATAAAGCGACGAGAAGTCCCCCGGCGCCGGCGATCAGGATGTCCGACCGAGTGACGGTGATGCCCCCGACCGAGGTGAGCGGGAGGATGCTGTACTGCGACGCTGCGGGAGCGACCAGCGCTTTCGCGAGGACCGCACCCAGGCCAAGACCCACCGCCGAGGCTGCTACTCCCAGGAAGGCAGCCTCGGCCAAGAACGCCGCCGACACCTGAGAGCGAGTGGCGCCGAAGACCTGCGCCATCGAGATCTCTCGTCTTCTCTCCGCAAGTGCCATCGACATGCTGTTGTAGACGACGAACATCGCGACGAACAGAGCGACGAGTCCTGCAAGAGAGGTAAGGGTCGACAGCGCTCCGAACGTGTCGTCGAACCCACGCCCGCGCTCCCCCGGCGGACCGACTATCGCAGCTCCACCGAGCTTCGCATCGATCGCGTCGGTCAGTGTCGACAGATCGGCGTCCTCCGACGCGATCACGTAGATCGAGTCGACGCGCGCGACGCGC
>JAXDJP010000004.1:0-7741 GCA_034665645.1 Actinomycetota bacterium
TCGCCAGATTCTGCGCCTCGTCCATGTAATGGGTCGTGAGGAAGACGGTCTTGCCAAGTGATTGAAGGTTGTGAACCATGTCCCACGCGCTCCGCCGCGCCGATGGGTCAAAGCCCGTTGTGGGCTCGTCCAGGAAGAGGAGATCGGGGTCGCCGGCCAACCCGACCGCCACGTCGAGCCGCCGCTGTTGACCGCCCGAGAGCTTGATGACTCTCGTGTCGCGCTTCTCGCCAAGGCCGACGACCTCGATGATCTCGTCGACGGGGCGGGGGTGAGGGTAGTAACCGCGGTACATCTCGATGACCTCTGCCACGGTGAGGAAAGGCTCGACCCCCGTTTCCTGGAGCACGATCCCGATGCGCTCCTTGAAGGCGTGCTCGCCCCGGCCGGGGTCGTACCCCAGGACCTTTACGTCACCCGATGACCGACTGCGGTGGCCTTCTAGGATCTCCACCGTCGTCGTCTTTCCTGCACCGTTCGGGCCCAGCAAGGCGAAAACCTCGCCCTCGGCTACCTCGAGATCGATGCCGGCGACGGCCTCTAACGTCCCGTACGACTTGCGCAGGTCCTTGACGGCTATAGCTTGGGCACACACGGCAGCGAGCATAAGCTTTGGATATGGAGTTCCTGCAGACGCCGCCCGCCTTGCCGGACGCCTGGGCGGGTGACCGCGTCCTGCGCGAAAGCGTGCGGTTCTTTCTGGGAGACGAGCTTTTCTCCAGCGCGTCTCCCGTGCTCGCCGAGATGGGGGCCCTGTCGTCTCACCCGCGCGTCCTGGCGCTTGCGATGCAAGCCGAGCGCGAGCCCCCTCGCCACGTCCCGTACTCGACCTGGGGCGAGAGGATCGATGAGATAGAGGTCTCGCCGGCGTACGTGGAGCTTGGCCGACTCGGCGTCGAGCGCGGTGTCACCGCGTTGCCCTACGAGCGCGATCCCTATGGACCGGCGGCTCGCGTCGTGTGGGCGGCTCTGGTGACGATGTGGGGGCCCTCCTCTGCTCTCTACAGCTGCCCCGTGGCGATGACCGATGCGGCGGCGCGCACGCTCCTCGTGCATGGGGGGCCCGACGATCTCGAGGTCGTGGAGCACCTCACCTCACGCGATCCATCGAGAGCATGGACGAGCGGTCAATGGATGACCGAGATGACCGGAGGATCCGACGTGGGGAGGACGGAGACGTCGGCTCGTCGCGACGCCGACGGCGCGTGGCGGCTTTACGGAACGAAATGGTTCACCAGCGCCACCACCTCGGAGCTCGCCCTCACACTCGCCCGGCCGGAAGGAGCACCGGACGGTTCCAAGGGACTCGCCCTGTTCAGGATCCATCGCCGGAACGCCGACGGTTCCCGGAACGACATCTTCGTCAGACGCTTGAAGGACAAGCTGGGCACCCGCTCGCTGCCGACGGCGGAACTCGAGCTTAAGGGCGCGCTCGCCTATCCGGTCGGGGACGTAGAGGGCAACGGCGTCCGCAGGATCGCGACGATGCTGAACCTCACCCGCCTCCACAACTCGATCGGTTCGGTCGGCTCCCTTGCACGTGGTCTGGCATGGTCGAGGTCTTACGCGCGCGTGCGGGAGGTCTTCGGGAAACCCCTTGAGAGTTTTCCGGCTCACCGCGCGACCCTGACGGACCTGGCGGTCGATCACGCCGCCGCGCTGGCACTGGTGCTTCGTTGTGCAGAGCTAACCGGCAAGGCCGAGAGCGACACGGCGACCGATGATGAGCGCCGGATTCTGCGTGGGCTGACCCCGATAACGAAACTCGCCACCGCTCGCTGGGCGGTGGCCGGAGCGGCAGAGGCGATGGAGAGCCTCGGCGGGGTGGGCTACTGCGAGGATTCGGGGCTTCCTGCATTGGTGCGCAACACCCACGTGATGCCGATCTGGGAGGGCACCACCAACGTTCTTTCGCTCGACCTCTTGCGCGCTACGCAGCGAGACGGTGCTGCACAGGCGATCGTTGAAGATGCTCGCGCAGCCGCGCGTTCAGTCGTCGAGGAACCGGAGGTGGCCGACGCCGCGACCGCGGTCCTTGCGTCACTCGCCCAACTCGAGGAGAGGTTCCGCTCCACTCTTAACGATGCCGACGCCGCCCAAGCAGCGGCTAGGTCATTGGCCATCGGATTGGCAACTACTTACGCTTGCGCCCGTCTCTGCATTCAAGGGGCCTGGGCTGCTCGACGCGGCGACAAGCGCACCGCTCTGGCCGCGACGCGACTGGCTCGGCGCGGTTTGATTCCACTCGTTGCCCCGGAGGAGTTGGAGCTGGCGATGGAGGATGGTTCGGACGTGCCGCCCTCCCGCATCGAGGCGTGACCTCTCTTTAAGTCTCCGCGGCTCGAACGGGGTGCCAGTAGAGATCGAAGGCCATCCACAGGGTCTTCGAATGCGGATAGAAGACGATCGGCAACAGAAAGTTCGTGAATACCGCGACGACGATCAGCGGGACCCAGTCGACATCGGGCAGCGTCAAGAGGAGCGTGCCGACGAAAAGCACGGCGAACCACGCCATGCACGCCGCGATGTTGACGATCATCGCTCCCGTCCAATAACCCTCCTCGCGCTCGAAGCGGTAGCCGCACGAGGGACAGTTGGCCAAGAGCTGGAAGAAGCTCTTGAATATCTTGCCCCGCCCACAGCGAGGGCATCGCTTGCGCAGCCCCCGGCTGAAGGCGGTCCCGGGCGTGATCTTGAGGCGGGTATCCATCGCCTGCACCTTACCCACGGGGCCTCGCTCCTCACGTCGTAAGCTACGCCGATGGCGACAACCCAGGCGGTCACCTCGGTCGAGGACATCCCGCGGATCCCTCACGCGGAGGCCATGGAACTGGCTCGGGCTCAGAACGATTCCTTCCTGGCGGAGCTGAAGGCTTTGGACTCGGAGGACTGGGAGAAGGTCACAGACTGCGCTCCTTGGACCGTGCGAGACATCGCCGCGCACGTCCTCGCATGGGGTGAAGCGAGCTTGTCGCCGAAAGAGATGGCCCACCAGATGAGTAAGGGCTTCCGCGTCCGCAAGGACTGGCCGAACGTCGTCGATGCTCAGAACGCGGTCCAGGTCGAAGAACGAAAAGATCTGACGCCCGCCGAGTTGGTCTCCCGACTTGAAAGCACCTTGCCGCGATTCGTCAAGCTTCGCGACCGTCTCTCGCCCGTGTTGAAGCCGATCCCGACCTACAACGGGCTCCTCGGGTGGATCAGCGTTGGGGTGGTTGCCGAAACGATCCTCACCCGCGACACCTTCGTTCACCGGATAGACATCGCCGAAGCAACCGGGAAACCGATGCACCTGGGTCCGTTCGAGAAAAGGATCGTCGCCGACTGCGTGAAGGAGTGGGCCAAGGGATCGAAGGCAGACGCGATCGTGGAGCTTTCCGGCCCTGCGGGCGGTTCGTACCGCCTCGGATCTGGTGTTCGCGCAACGATCAAGTCGTCGCCGACCGATCTCACGAGGATCCTGTCGGGTCGCCCTCGTGGGGGTTCCGTTGAGGTCGAAGGGGACGCCACCGCTGCCGAGCGTTGGATCTCGGTGGGGTGCCGTTTCTAGAAGTTAGTGCGGCAACGCGGCTCTCGTGTAGGTGACCGACGGATCCCACAAGATCCAACTGTGGATACCCCGACGACGCGCCGCATCCAGTTGAGCCCTCACCTCGCGGGGGCCGTAGTGGATGCCCAACGAGAAGTCTTGTATCCACGGGATCACCTCGGCCCCCGTGCCCTTGACCGCCTTCAGGAAATCCTTTAGCGATCTGGCGACTATCTCGTAGGGATGGGCGTTGGGGTAGCCGACGTTGTATTCGCCGCGGGCCCAATGTGAGGGATACAGCATCGGCGAGATGTAGTCGGCGGCTTTCGACATGTGCGGGATGTCTTGGGCGATCTCCTTCGGTCTCGTGGCCGCGATGCCGAAGACCGAAGCTCCCAGGCGGGTTCCGTACCGGCGCAGCCTCTTTTCGGTCTCGGCGACGAACCCGGCGATCGACTTCTCCGGCGTTTCCTTGAGGCCCTTGAAGACCATGGTTTTGATCGGCCCGTCGGGGCGTCGAACGTAGTCGTAGAGGACGTCGTCGATCCCTGCCTTCGCAGCTTCCTCGGCGATGTCGATGTTGTAACGCCTCACGGCTGGGTGAGCGAAGTTCGTGAACCCCCCGTAGTCCGCGTAAGCGCCGCCATTCGGGGTCTGGATGACCCAGTCGTGGTGCCCTCGCTTCCACGCAGCGTTCGCGAGAACGGGGTCCCGGAACGCGACCAACCTCCCGATCACGCGCACGTTGAGACGATGGAGACGGTCGATGACCTCCTTGATGTCGTAGATACCGCGGTCCGCGTGGATCTTTTTCGCCAGCGGTAAATGGGAGTCGTAACCGATGACACCGGACTCGTCCTTGAGGTCGATCTCTATGGTGTTGATCTGCTTCTTGTGGATCATCTCGAACAACGGGCGACGAAGTGTCTTGGACGACCAGCCGTAAGCGCTGACGTGGACTGCGTGCATGGTTTTCGGAAGGTGGTGCAGCGTCAATCTGAGCTTCGCGTCACTCTCGTTGCCGGCAGCGTCCCTCGCGACGATCTCGATCGGCTTCGTCGGAGCCGACGCGAAGGTCGCCGCGAAGTGGGCGCCCTTGAGTCTGACCCTTCGTCCATCGGCAAAGACTTTGGTGGCCCCCTTTGCGGTTCCCCTGATGGTCACTCGTTTGCCCGCGACGACGGGGCGCGCCGGCCGCTCGACCTCGAGACGAGGTGGCGTCGCGTCGGCCGGCGCCGTCGGAGAAGGGGATGACGTGGCCTCGGGCGGTTGATCCGAGCCGGAGGCGACGTGCGCGACGGAGATCCAGATCGCTATCGAGATCAGGATCAATGTTGCGGCTATAGCCGCGCGTCCTCTACTTGTGAGATGAGTCTCTTCCACGAAGCCTCTCGATGGATCGATCGGTGTAGTCGAGTATCTGTACGATTACTGTAAGCGCGTGATCAAACGCGCGTTGATGGTGTGCTTGGCGCTGGGAGCGACCGCCTGCACGCCGACCGACAACCCGGCACCGGAGACCTCGCAGTCGGTCGCCGCGTCCGCCACCCCCTCGAGTGCACCGAGCAAGGCGAACGAGGAACCCGACGAAGTTTCGAAGCCGGAGGCGAGAAGGCTCCATGCCAACGAGCTTGGACGCGTCCCGGTTCTGATGTACCACCGCATCCTGAGACATCCTGAAAGCGAATACGACCGGACACCACGAGCCTTCAGGCAAGAACTGCGGCGTTTGTACCGGGAGGGTTACCGGCCCATCCGGGCCATCGATCTTGTCCGAGGTGACATCGTCGTCCCTCCGGGCAAGAGCCCCGTGGTGCTTACGTTCGACGACGCTTCCCGGGAGCAGTTCGCATATCGCGGGAACGGGTCGGTCGATCCCCATACGGCCCTCGGGATCCTCCTTGACTTCGGACGGTCGCATCCCTCGTTCCACCCGGTGGCGACGCTGTACGTGAACCGCTCTCCTTTCGGAACTTCGAAGGGACCGTCCATGCTGCGAGACCTTTATAGGAGGGGCTTCGAGTTGGGGAATCACACCGCGAGCCACGCGGATCTTGCGACGCTCTCGAAAGAGGGAGTGCGCAAGGAACTGGCGCAGGGGGAGAAAGTGATCACGTCGGCGGTGCCGGCGGCCAAGGTGCAGACGTTGGCACTTCCGCTGGGTATCTGGCCTCGCCGTCATCGATGGGCGATCGCAGGGTCTTGGCGCGGGCTCCGGTATCGCCATCTCGGCGTGTTCCTCGTGGGGGCCGAGCCGGCTGCGTCGCCGTTCTCTCGAGCGTTCGATCCCTTTGCCATCCCTCGAGTCAGGACGTCCCCCCAGAAGGGCAAGACACCGAACTATGGGTCGACGTTCTGGCTGGACTACCTGCGAAAGCACCCTGAGGAACGCTTCATCTCCGACGGAGACCCCGCGACGGTCTCCTTTCCCCGCTCCGAGCGAGCGGAGCTTCTAAAGCGCTACCGCGAGGCCGCGAACCCGTATTAGACGAGAAAGGCCCCCGGGACGGACCCGGGGGCCTTCTCAAGAAACGGTTCGACTACTTCTTGTGGCGGGGGAGTTTCAGTACGCCGGAGATCGACTTCCCGCAGACGTAGGTGAGCGGTCCCAGCACCACCTTCTTCTTCACGACCTTGACGTAGAAGCGGCCGCGAGGACGCCGGAAGCCCTTAGCGCGCCAGGTGTTGTCCTTACGGGTGTTCTTCGTACGAAGCAGCCGGTTCGGTCCGGGCCGCACCTTGAACAGCTTTACGGTGCGGTGCTTCCGACAAAGAGCTTTCTTCGACGTGACCCATCCGTGGAAAGCCCTCGTCGTGCGCGGGTGCCGGATCGTGACCCGTGATCTAAGGAGCGTTTTACCGAGTACCACGTCCGGGCATCCGTTCGCGTTCTTGCCCGGCTTCAGCGGACAGTCGTCGTCGGCGTCGGGCTTGCCGTCGTTGTCATCGTCGGGGTCACAAACATCTCCCAGGCCGTCTTTGTCGCTGTCCTTCTGGCCGGGGTTGGCGATGGTCGGGCAGTTGTCGGCGTCGTTCGGCACGCCGTCGTTGTCCGAGTCGTCGCCCTCACAAGCATCTCCTACGCCGTCGCCATCGGTGTCGGTTTGGGTCGGGTTCGGCGTGGTGGGGCAGTTGTCGGTGCCGTTAGGGATGTCGTCATCGTCGGGATCGCTGTCGCATGGATCGCCGATGCCGTCTCCGTCGCCGTCCGCCTGGTTGGGGTTGGCGATCTGCGGGCAGTTGTCGGTTCCGTTCCCGATGCCATCGTTGTCGTCGTCGCTGTCACACGCGTCCCCGACTCCGTCATTGTCTGCGTCGGCCTGGTTTGGGTTCGCCACCGTCGGGCAGTTGTCGGTGCCGTTGGAGACACCGTCGTTGTCGTCGTCGCTGTCGCAGGCATCGCCGATGCCATCGTGGTCCGCGTCCGCCTGGTTCGCATTCGCAACGGTGGGGCAGTTGTCGAACCCGTCCGCTACGCCGTCGCTGTCGGTGTCACCGGCGCAAGCGTCTCCGATGCCATCATTGTCAGCGTCTTCCTGGCCGGGGTTCGCAACGAACGGACAGTTGTCGGAATCGTTGGGGACGGTGTCGTTGTCGGCGTCGCTGTCACACACGTCGCCCTCGGAGTCACCATCGGCGTTTTCTTGTCCCGGGTTCGCAATGAAATCGCAGTTATCGGTGCTGTCGGGAACCCCGTCGTTGTCGCCGTCGCTGTCGCAGGCGTCACCTTCACCGTCGCCGTCCGCGTCTTCTTGGCCGGGGTTCGCGACGTTGTCGCAGTTATCGCTCAGGTCGGGAACGCCATCGCCATCGCTGTCTTGATCGACGCACGCCTGTGCGTCGGCGTATGGGTCGCACGGGTCCAGAGGGTCGTAGTTCTGCGACAGCTCTTTACCGTTGGGCTCGCCGTCGTTGTCGGCGTCGTTGTCGCAGTCGTTCCCTTCGCCATCCCTGTCTTGATCGGGCTGAGTCGGCGGCGTATTCGGATTGCCGTCCTCATCGATCGCGGGGTTGGCTTTGTTCGGACAGTTGTCGGTCGCGTCGGGAACGCCATCCCCGTCTGAGTCCCCGCCGGGGGCGGCGTTAGCGATCGGGGTTAGCGCCACCAACTGAACGGCGGAGAACACCAGCGTCAGAGAGAGAAGAACCCCGAGGATGGTTCGAGCGGACTTTGTGTGCTGCATCTTTCTTACTCCTGTCTTTTCAGGAATC
>JAXDJP010000005.1:0-9267 GCA_034665645.1 Actinomycetota bacterium
CGAACGGACTTTCGCGCTCGCTATCGCCGGCACCGAGTGGACGCTAAAGAACGGCGAGTTCGTCCGAGCGCGATTTGCCGTCGTCCGGCGGTGAGAAGACTTTCGCGTTCTTGAGGTCGACGAACACCGCGTCCTGCACGGCCAAGCCGAGGATCTGATCGTTGGGCAACTCGGCGATCACCGTCTGACCGTCGTAGAGGGTGAGATGCACTTTGGACGTCCACCCGAGATCCACGACTCGGTCGACCGTCGCTTGGATCGAGGCTCCGTTCGAAGAACCCCGGACGACGAGGACATCGTGGGGCCGTATATAAGCGGACGCCTGCGAACCATCGCTGAGATGACCGGCCCCAGTGATCAGCTGGTCCCCCGACTGGACACGGCCCCCGATGACAAGGCCCTCAAGGACGTTCGCAGCGCCGACGAAGCCTGCAACGAAAGGCGTGGCGGGCTGGTTGTAGACCTCACTCGGGGTGCCAACCTGCTCGATGCGACCGTGGTCGAGGATGACAACGCTGTGCGCCAGCTCGAGCGCTTCCTCTTGGTCGTGTGTGACCAGCAAGCTGGTGATCCCAAGTTCCTCGTGGAGCTCCTGGATCCACAGACGCAGGTCCCGGCGGACGCTGGCGTCGAGGGCACCGAAAGGCTCGTCGAGCAGCAACACCCGCGGCTTCGGTGCCAGCGCCCTCGCGAGAGCGACCCGCTGCCTCTGACCACCGGAAAGCTGTGATGGATACCGATCCGCGAAAGCCTCGAGCCGCACCAGTTGGAGTAACTCATCGACGCGACTCCTCTGGGCGGCCTTGCTCTCCTTGCGGACGGATAGACCAAAGGCGATGTTCTCTCGGACGTTCATGTGGCGGAAGAGCGCGTAATGCTGGAAGACGAAACCGACGCGACGTTCCTGAACGGTGAGCCTCGTAAGTTCGGTTCCGGCCGCCTCGATCCGGCCGGATGTCGCTTCCTCGAGTCCCGCGATGATCCGAAGCACGGTGCTCTTCCCCGATCCACTAGGACCGAGCAGAGCGGTGATCTTTCCTTCCTCGGCCGCGAAGGTAACGTCCTCAACCGCGACGAAGTCGCCGAACTTCTTCGTGAGGTTTTCAACGACGATCATCGGCTTCATAAGGAACGCTCCTTCTCTTGTCTCCTCTTCAGGAATTCGATGCCGAGCAAGATCAAGATCGACATGGCCGCAAGACTCAGTGCGATCAGGTACCCGGCGGCCTCTTGTCGCTCTTCGAGTGCGCGCAAGATGAACAGGGGGACGGTCTCGGTCTGTCCTTGGATCGCCCCGCTGACGATCAGGACCGCCCCGACCTCGCCTAACGAGCGAGCGGTGGCCAATGCCGTCCCGTACAGGAGCCCCCACCTGATGTTCGGCAACGTCACCCGGAAGAAGGTTTGCCGGGGCGAAGCGCCGAGCGTTATGGCGGCTTCTTCTTCATCGGTGCCAAGCTCATCGAGGATCGGGGCGACGCTGCGGATCACGAAGGGGATGCAGATAAATGCGGTGACCAAGATCATCGAAGGCAACGCGAAGATGATCTGGATGCCGCGTGCGTCGAAGAAAGGCTCGAACCATCCCCCGCGTCCGAAGAGCAGAACCGCCGTCAGGCCGACGATCACGGGCGACACCGCGAACGGGAGGTCGACCAACGCGTTCATGATCGCCCGACCGCGGAAACGGTCACGTGCGAGAACCCACGCGACGACTATGCCGAAGATCGTCGTGAAGAGCACCGTTAAGACGGTGATGATCGCGGTGAGGTAGTAGGCGTGGCGCACATCGGTACGACCAAGCGTCTCCGAGATCGCGCTGATTCCGCCCTTAAGAGCCGTGTAGACGATCCCGACGAACGGTGCGAACAGCAGAACAACGACGTATGAAAGACACAGGGTCAGGAGGAGCCCGCGCACGACTTTCTGGCGGCGCCCACCGAGCGACACGGCGACGGCTGGAGTGCTCATGACGACTTCCTTCTGCCCAACAACACGTACTCCGTGATGAGGACGAGCACGAACGACAACGCGAAGAGAACCATCGAGATCGCGGCCGCCTCTTCGTATCGGAACTGACTAACGAGTTGAAAGATGTACACCGGAGCGGTGAGGGTCTTTCCTGTGATGTTGCCGGAGATGATGACAAGCGCGCCGAACTCGCTGAGGCATCGCGCGAAGGTCAAGAGCGCGCCGCCGGCGATGGCCGGGCGCAAGTGCGGCAACGTTACGCGCCAGAAGGTTGTGAACCCGTTAGCTCCGAGGACGTAAGACGCCTCCTCCTCGGCAGGATCGATCTCGAGCAGAACCGGTTGCACGGTTCGCACGATGAAAGGGAGTGTTACGAAAAGAAGTGCCAGCAAGATGCCCGGCCACGCAAAGGCGATGTGCACGCCGTGATTGCCGAGGAAGTCTCCTACCGGCGAATTGGGCCCGTATAGGGCGACGAGCATGACGCCGGTTACCAGCGTCGGGATCGCGAACGGAAGATCGACGAGAGCTCCGAGAAGTGCGCGACCCGTGAATCGATACCTGACCAGAACGTAAGCCAGAAGCGTGCCGAAGAAGGCGTTGATGACGGTTGCCGCCGCTGCCGTTGCCAGGGTCAGCTTCAGAGCATCGAGCGCCGCCGGAGCGGTGATGGCCGTTTTGATGCCTTCGAAACCTGCCGAAACACCGCGGGTCACCACGGCCGTGAGCGGCAGGACGACCATGGCACCCAGGTACAACAGGGCGGTGCCGCGGAGCCCCCACGCCCCGGGGACGGCTAATCGCCGCCCCCGGGTTTTCGGAGCACTAGGTGCGCTTGATCCGCCGAGCGTGAGAGCTTGATCCGACATCTACCCCTGCGCTTCTGCGAATGCCTTGGTGAAGATCCCGTCGGGCTCACCGAACACCTTGTCGTTGATCGTGTCCCAGCCGCCAAGGTCGTCGACGGTGAACAGGTCCTTGATCGCCGGGAAGTCGTCGCTGCCCTTTGCCGCTTCCGCGGCGTCCGTCGAGCGCAGGAACCCAACGGTCGTGTAGAGCTCCTTTGCTTCCTGCGTGTGGAGGTAGTCGACGAATGCTTCCGCTACGTCGCGAACGCAGTGCTCGTCGACGTTCTCGTCTACGACCGCAACCGGGTTCTCGATGAGAACGGTTGCCGGTGGGATGACCATCTCATCCTCGAGGCCCGCATCCTGAGCCGTGCGGATCTCGTTCTCGTAAGTGATCGCGACATCGCCATTGCCCGTCTCGAAGTTCTTGATCGAATCACGTGCCGACTTATCGAGGACCGTGACGTTCGAGAAGATGCCCTTCAGCAGTTCACCCGCCGCGGCCTCGTCGCCCTTCTTACCGCCGGCGTACCCCTCGAGCGAGGCGCCGAATGCACCGACGATGTTCCAGCGCGCACCCCCACTTTGTGCGGGGTCGGGCGTTAGAACCTCAACGCCGGGCTGTGCAAGGTCGTCGAAATCCTCGAGGCCCTTGGGGTTACCGGGACGAACGTCGAACGCAACGACGGAGCTCGAAACCATGCCCTTATCCGGCGCGTCGGTCCAGTCGTGGGTGATGAGACCCGCGTCGGCGATCGCATCGACGTCGGGAGCGAGAGATAAGGCAACGACGTCAGCCTTGAATCCGTTGACGACGTTCTGCGACTGCGTCGTGCTGCCGCCGTAGGACTCTTGGAAGATCACCTGCTGGTCGTCGTGATCTTCCTTCCACAGCGCTTGGAACGCCGGGATGATCTTTCCGTAAACCTCACGAGGCGTGCTGTACGCCGCGAGCGTAAGGGTGAGAGGCGTCGCCGGATCGGGCGACGGGCAGTCTCCGGCCCCTGCGGCTGTCGTGGTGTTGCCGTTGTCGTCGCTTCCTCCGCAGGCCGCGGCGAGAAGCGCCGTTAGAACGAGCGCACCGAGGGCGCGCTTGGCAGGACTTATACGCATGTTTGATCTCCTTCCGATCGGTCGAGACTCGACCTTCGATCTCCGGTTCGTCCGGTCGATCGAAAGGTGGTTGCCATCTATTTCGATTCCTGTGCTGCGCTCAGCCGAAGCTTGGTAGAGGTTTCGAGTCCTACGACCTCGCCTTGATGGACCTTGATCAGGACCGATCCGAACTCGATCTGCCTGAGGGCCTCGCGGACGCGAGCGAGCACTTCTTCTTCCGTCTCCTGCTTCATGGGGCGGAAGTAGACAACACTCCTATCGGAGTGTCAAACACCATACCCGAAGTGTCCGGAAAGCGCCGTTTTGCACGCTGGAACGCTACGCATCGCACTGCGATACACCCCAAGAGGAGTGTTGCGACCTAGGCTTGGAGGGCGACCGCCAGCTCGCGGATGGCGCCGGGATAGCGGTATTGAAGACCCCCGTGGGTGCCGTCGAACAACTCCAGCGTGTGCTCGATCCCCGCCTTCGTCAGTTCCTTCGAGAACGCCTGCGCCCCCAGATCGAGGTTGTACTCGTCGGAGCGGCCGGCGTCGAGGTAGATGCGCTTCATCCCGGCGAGCTCCTCTAGGTGGTTGGGTGCCATGCGAACCGGGTCCCACCTCAGCCACTGCTCCCAGACCTCTGGTATCAAACGAGCGGTATCGATCTCGAAAGGAAGGATCGCCTTGCCGAGGTTGTCAGGATCCGGCGAGTAACAAGCCGCCATCGCATACGCGTCTAGTGGTGGGCCGAAGAGGCTGAAGTTGAACCGCTCCGCGTCACGGAAGCGCTCCCAAAAAACCTCGAAAGACCCATCGAACCTGTCGCGCAGGATGCGACACACGGCAGGGAACTCCGGTAGATAGCAAGCTTCGAACACCGCATCGCCCGCGTGCGAGGCGAGCGCCCCGAAAACATCGGGTCGCAACATGGGAACGACCATCGCTCCGTAGCCACCGCTCGACTTTCCCGTCAGACCTCGATGGCCCGCTTCCGGGATCGTGGGATAGCGATCGTCGATGAACGGAACGACCTCATCGCAGAGATAGTCCATGTAACGACCGGTCCCCAGTGAGTTTATGAACTGCGAACCGCCGTACGACGTCCACGCATCGACGAACACGACGATCGCCGGAGGTACTTCGGCGTCCCCGAACAACGCGTCGACGCGCTCGATCATCATCGGTTCGAACGCCGAACGGCCCAGCCACATGTCGAGCTGACCTGTCATCCCCTGGATCATGTAGACGGTGGGGAATCTGTCGGTGGAACCGACGACCGCGGGAGGTTGGTACACGAAAAGCGGCCGTCGCGCGGGATCGCCGAGAGGGTTTCCCGACAGGAACTCCGACTCGACGACGAGCTTCTCGAAAGTGCCGCGCAGCTCGCGATCCCACGGGGGACCCGGAGGCCCCTGTACCTCGGTGAGACCCATCTACGAGCGCAGCTCGGCCGCTATCTCGCCCACTTCGGTCGGATTGCGACCCACCCTGATACCTGCGGCTTCGAACGCCTCGATCTTGGCCTGACCCGTTCCCTTGGACCCCGAGATGATCGCTCCGGCATGACCCATCCGCTTGCCCGGGGGGGCCGTGAGCCCTGCGATGTATCCGACGATCGGCTTCGACATGTTTTTCTGCGCCCATTCCGCGGCGCGCTCTTCCGCGTCGCCCCCGATCTCGCCGACGAGCACGACCATCTCGGTCTCGTCGTCGGCCTCGAACTTCTCCAGGATGTCGATGAAGTCGGATCCGGGGATCGGGTCGCCTCCGATGCCGACGCACGTCGACTGGCCCAACCCTCGCTGCGTCAACTCGTGCACGATCTGATACACGAGCGTGCCGGAACGAGAGACGAGGCCCACCGGGCCTTGGCTGCAGATCTCGCCCGGGATGATCCCGACGTTCGCTTTCCCAGGAGAGATGACACCGGGACAGTTCGGTCCGATCAGGGAAGCTCCCCTCGTGCCGGCGCGGATATAAGGCACCGCTCGCGCCATGTCGCGCGCCGGGATGTTCTCGGTGATCGCCACGATCACGTCGATACCGGCGTCGTACGACTCGAGCACCGCATCCGCGGCGAAACGTGCGGGAACGAAGACCATCGACGTGTTGGCTCCCGTTTCCTTTACGGCCTCATCGACCGTGTCGAAGATCGGGGTTCCTTCGACGTCGGTGCCGCCCTTGCCCGGAGTAACGCCGGCCACGAGGTCGGTCCCGTAGGCCTTGTTCCGTCCTGCATGGAAAGAACCTTCACGTCCCGTAAGTCCCTGGACGACGAGCCGCGTGTTGTTATCGATCAGGATCGACATCTAGGCCGCACCTCCGCCCACTACGGCCCCCGACCTAGCGAGTTCGACGGCCTTCTCGGCGGCGCCCAACATCGTTTCTGCGGTGACCAGCATCGGGTGGGGGGCATCGGCCAGCATCTTGCGACCTTCGACGGCGTTAGTGCCGTCCAGCCGTATGACGATCGGGACCTTCACGTCGAGGCGGCTGAGTGCATTGAGAACGCCCTCGGCCACGAGATCGCAGCGAGTGATCCCACCGAAGATGTTGATGAAAACGCTCTTCACCTCCGCGTTCGACATGATGACCTCGAGAGCTGCGGACAGAACCTCCGCGTTGGCGCCACCGCCCACGTCTAGGAAGTTCGCCGGCTCACCTCCGGCAGCCTTGACCACATCGAGCGTCGACATGACGAGACCGGCGCCGTTCCCGATGATCCCTACATCGCCGTCGAGCTTGATGAAGTTGAGGCCCTTCTCCTTAGCGAACCGCTCCTGCTCCGGTACCTCGTGGGCGGACTTCAATTCTTCAAAGTTCGGGTGACGGAAGAAAGCAGAGTCGTCGACCGACACCTTCGCGTCCAGCGCTATCACGCGACCGTCGCCGGTTAGAACCAGTGGGTTCACCTCGACCAGCGACGCGTCGAGCTCCACGAAAGCGTTGAACAGCTTCGGTAAGAGAGCGATCGCCTCTTTGCGCGCCTCGACGTCGATCCCCGACCCGAACACCATCTCGCGGGCATGGAAATCGGAGATACCGAGCAAGGGATCGATGTGCACGTAGGTGATGGCGTCGGGTCGTTCGACGGCCAGTTTCTCGATCTCGACGCCGCCCTCCGCACTCATCATCCCGAGGAACTTCCGTTCGGTGCGGTCGAGCAAGAACGAGCAGTAGTACTCCTTCTTGATGTCGCCGGCGCGCTCGACGAGCACGCGCTTCACAGTGTGACCTTTGATGTCCATGCCCAGGATCTGCTCGGCGACTTCGCGAGCCTCTTCCGGCGACTCGGCAAGTTTGATCCCGCCCGCCTTGCCGCGACCTCCAACCTGAACCTGGGCTTTCACTACGACCTTGCCGCCGAGCTTGCGCGCCGCCTCGGCCGCTTCATCTGGGGTCTGCGCTACGCGTCCTTCGGGCACCGGTACCTCGAACTTTCGAAGCATCTCTTTGCCCTGGTACTCGAAAAGATCCACCTAGCCTCCAGTCGGATGCGCTGCAAGGTTGTTGTTGACCCAATCCACGATCTCGGTAGTCGTCGTTCCCGGAGTAAAGATCTCTTTGATCCCGCTCTCCTTCAGCTTGGGAATGTCGCCTTCGGGGATGATGCCGCCCCCAAAAACCACGATGTCCTCCGCTCCTTGTTCCCGAAGAAGCTCTACGACGCGAGGAAAGAGCGTCATGTGCGCCCCGGATAGGCAGGACAGCCCAACTGCGTCAACGTCCTCTTGAACGGCGGCGGCGGCGATCTGATCGGGCATCTGATGGAGACCCGTATAGATCACCTCGATGCCGGCGTCGCGAAGAGCGCGGGCCACTACCTTGATACCTCGATCGTGTCCGTCGAGGCCTGGTTTCGCTACCAGGATGCGAGGTCGTCCTGAAGCCACGACAAACTCCTTGGGTAGTTGCCAAAGCACCCGGCACTTGGAAGGTCCTGCAGGCGCCCCCGGCCGGCACGTTTGCTACGGTCCAGGCCGGAGGCCGTTCGAAGATCGAGGCGGCCGGTCGGACCTGAGCGGAGCCAGGTTAGCAGGTCAGAAGGGGCGCTAGACGTGGACGAAGCGGCATCGCGGCTGTTCGACGAGGGCAGCTTCACGCCCGCCGACTCGGGTACGAAGTCCCGCGACCCGCTCGATTGGCCGGGGTACCGCGCTGAGCTCGAGAAGACCCAGCCGGGCGAATCGGTGCGCTCGGGTCCCGCCAGGATCGGTGGTCACGAGGTCGAGATCGCGCTCTTCGACTTCTCCTTCTTCGGAGGGAGCATGGGCGAGATCGCCGGGGAGCGGCTGGCCCGCGCGATGGAGCGAGCCATCGAGCAACACGTCCCATTCATCTTGCGGACGGCGACGGGCGGAGCCCGCATGCAAGAGGGGATGCGTTCTCTGGTACAGATGCCAAAGGTGGTTGCCGCGCGGCTCGCCCTCAGCGACCAAGGGATCCCATTCATCGCCGTACTCGGCAACCCCACGACGGGCGGCGTCCTTGCGAGTCTCGGCGCGCTCGCCGACGTCACCCTCGCGGAAGCCGGCGCGACGATCGGTTTCGCCGGCCCGCGCGTGGCGGAGGCGTTCACCGGAAAGGAATTGACCGGGATCTCGCACACCGCGGAAGCTGCCCTATCGAACGGGCTCGTCGATGAGGTCGTCGACCCTCATGAAGTCCACGCGTACTTGACGCGGGTCCTGAACGTGCTGGCGCACGACCAAGCCGTTGAGGCGCCCTCCCCGCCACCAACGGCGTCGAACAACGAAGGGCGCGATGCGTGGGACACGGTCGTGGCCGCTCGCGCGGAGAACCGACCTCGTGGCTACGAGCTACTGCTCGAGATCGCGGACGTTCTCGTCGAACTTCGTGGCGACCGCCACGGCGAAGACGATCCATCACTCGACGCCGCGATCGTTCGCGTGGAAGGTCGGCGGATGGTGGCACTTGCCATGGACAGAGAGCGGGTCCCCGGACCCGGAGCATTCCGTAAAGCGCTCAGATGTATCGAGATAGCCGCGCGGCTCGGACTTCCGATCGTGACGTTCGTCGACACTCGGGGCGCGGATCCCGGCGAGGTATCGGAATCTGAGGGGATCGCGTGGGAGATCGCCAAGTTGTTCGAAGCGATGCTCATTGCTCCCGTCCCGACGTTGTCGATAGTGATCGGAGAAGGCGGCAGTGGCGGTGCATTGGCGTTCGCGGCAACGGATGTGATGCTCATGTACGAGGACGCCATCTTCTCGGTGATCGGTCCCGAGATGGCCGCCACGATCCTGTGGCGGGACGGGACGCGGGGCCCCGAGGCAGCCGCTCTTCTCAGATTGACCGGGCCGGACCTCGTCGGACTCGGCGTGGCC
>JAXDJP010000006.1:0-4224 GCA_034665645.1 Actinomycetota bacterium
GTGACATCGGCTACAACTTCGTGATCGCGCGAGATGGAACGGTCTTCGAAGGACGGTGGGCGCGCGATTACCGGCCGTGGGAGACGCACGACTCGGAGAACGGCGCGGGTAAGTCCGTTGTCGGAGCACACGTCGAGGGCTTCAACACCGGCAGCGTCGGTACGAGCTTGATGGGCAACTACACGAACGCGAAGCTTCCGGCCCGCGCTCGCGCGTCGTTGGTGAACCTGCTCGCGTGGGAGGCCGATCGTCACGACCTCAACCCCGAACGTACGCATACCTATCGCAATGCCGAAACGGGGCGTCGCAAATCTCTGCCCTACATCGCCGGACACCGCGACGCGGGTCAAACGACCTGTCCCGGAAACACCGTTTATCGAGACCTGAACAACATCCGACATGACGTCGCGCTGCAGATCGGGCCGGGCAAACTCTCGACCGAGGTTCTGCTGTCTCCACTGCGGCAGAAGATCCGCTACGGCTACAACGCGACGGTCGTAGGCACACTCATAACCGAGGATGGCGCCCCTCTTGCGACCCACGAGGTCACCGTTTACTCGAAACGTTTCAAGAAGAGATGGGTTGTGGCCGCGCGCCCGACGACCGACGCGGATGGATCCTTCACGCTCAAACTGACGAAGCCCGAGAGCAAGACACTCGTGGCGGTCGACTATCCCGGCGACGAAACGACATGGGCGGGGGAGAGCCCCGTGGGCCGCGTCCTGGTCAAGCCGAAAGTGACTCTGGAAGCGAGCGACCCCGCGTCGGTCGATGAGAACGATCTCGCGCACTACCCGGCGGGGACCACCGCACTGCCTTTCGATGGGACAGTGGCTCCGCCGCATCCCAAGGAGGAGGTCCTCGTCCGGGTGCTGAAGGTGAAGACCAACGGCGAGCGCGTTCTCGTCGCCAAACTCCACCCGCGTCTCGACGCCTCCGGCTCCTATCGGGGGACCTACATGGACCCCGTCCCCGGGAAGCTTTACCGCTTCATCACGTGGTTCTTGGGGGACGATGACCACGAATTTTCGATCAGCGGCTCGGTATATGCGCAGGTAGACCCCACTGCCACATGATCTTCCACTGATTTCCAGAACTTTCCAGTCCAGTTGTCCCTCCCAATGCCGAAAACACCCATAGGGGAATAGGCACGCACGGGGGCCGCGTCGATGACGTGGCCGTCTTGCATAGGGAGGCGATCCATGAGGTTCGTGAGACGAATCGCAGTGGTGCTCGGTATCGGGCTCCTCGCGACCCTCGCGCCCTTCTCTCCTCGCACCGGTCACCACGACCCGGCCGCACTGGCCTCAACCAACGGCGCCGTCGCTACCTTGCCTGGAACTTCGGTGAGGATGTCCGGCACCAACACGTGCTGGAGACCGCGCACTGCCGAGGTCGGCTTCCTTAGAAAGACGAACGCAGCGCGTCAATCTGAAGGTCACACCCCCTTACGACTCGATCCCGAGCTCTCCCGCGCTGCGCGCTACCACACGTGGCAGATGGCCCATAAGAACCTGTTGTTCCACACGCCCTCGGATCGCCTTCGCCGGCGCGTGACGCACTGGGTCATCCTGGGCGAGAACGTGGGCGTCGGTGGCGGCGTCGATTCACTGCAGACCGCGTTCATGAACTCCCCGGAGCACAAGGCGAACATCATGCTTCCTGGGTTCACTCACGTAGGCATTGGGACCACGAGTCGCGGCGACACGATGTGGGTCACCGTTCTCTTCGAATCGGTGACGAACCCCGGCACGCCACTCCGCATGCCCGCCTGTTAGCTCCCAGCGCCCCGCGGTTGCCTGCTCTGATTGTCTCGACTACCTTTCTCCCACTCACCGACGCGGGAGGAGATCGTCTTGACGAAGAAGATCCTTGCACTCTTGTTGGCAGCGCTGTTCGTGATGGCCGCTTGCGGCGGCGATGACGACCCGAAGCCCGAAGCGGCAGGGGGCCGAGGCGAGTGTTCCGCAGCCGAACCCGAGGCGGATCCAGTCGGTCTCCCCGCTGACTTCCCGCTTCCGGCCGAGGTCACCTTCACTGACTCCACGGAAGCAGGTCCCTCTTTCATCATCGCGGGGTACTTCCAGGCGGATCTCGAGGAAGCCTTCCCGGCATACAAGGACGCGTTCGAGGCCTCTGACTACGACGTCGTTAAGGACGAGCAGGAAGAGAACGACGCCGAGATCTTCTTCGACAACGGCAAGGCGAACGGCCAGGTCAACATGTTCGGCGAATGCGACGGCCGTACGAAGCTGAGGATCACGATCCGCCCGAGCTAACGCGAGCGACCGTCACGTAAAGGTTCATGAGGGCCGGACTTCGGGTCGGCCCTCTTTCTGTTTCGTTCCGGTCTCGGCCGCTCAGATGTTGTTCGCGATCTCAAGGATGTCATCGGGTTGGTTCCTCCGCCCGGGCGCCTCAACATCGACCTCTATCGTCACGGGCTTGCCGTCTCTCGTGACACCAGAGCGCAGATAGGTCGTCGACATGACGATCGACTGTCCTATGAAGAGTGCCTGCGTGCCATCGTCGAGCTCCACCATCGCGTAACCGGGGTGGTCCTGTTGGTGGTCATCGATATGGCACTTGGCGGCTCGCGCTTCCAGTCGCGCTTGTGTGTACTTGACCGCTCTCTGCGCCACGAAGAAGGGAAGCCCATCCTGGGTCCTGTAGGTCCAAACAACGCGCCGGTTGCGTCGAAGGATCACCGGCTCGGAGACGAGAACCTTTAGGGGAGTCCCCAACTTCCGTGGCGCAGTTGGGACGAAGGCCAAACGCTCTACATCTTCTGCGGTGACCCATTTGCCGTCGCCCCTTTCTCCAAGGAGCGGATTTCTCCAGTACGCGGGCGGCGGATAGACGCCCTCAACCTCGACCTTCGATCCGTCGCAGCCGACTTGTGGTGACGCGTCATCACATGCCTGGAGTGAGGAGATCAGCAAGATCGCGACGATCGCGTTCGCTGCGACGCTCCGGAATGGTCTCGTGTGTTCTCTCCGTTCCTCCGTGCCTTTGGAGTTGATCAGCCGCGCTAGTTCGGGGGCGCGTTCCGCCGAACGAGTTGATGCACCGTTTCCGTTAGTTCGACTATCTGACGTGAAAGTGCGATCAGCTCGTCGTTCTGTTCCTTCTCCGTCTGGACCAGTTGCCATTCCTGGTTGGCGACCCTTTTGCGGGCATCGTCCTGGCGGTTCTGACTGATCATCACGAACGTCGAGAGGAAGATCGCCTCGAGCGACACGATCATCGTCAGGAGCCCGAAGGGGTAGTGCTCGACTCGAAACGCGATCCAGATAGCGAACCAGACGATGTGCACGTAGACGAAATACATCGAGCCCGCGAAGTCCGTGATGGTGTCGGCGATCCTGTTCTGCACGCTCGCCGCCCGGCTCTGGACGTGCTCGACTAAACCTGGATGCTGATACGTGCCCGAGTGTGTCGAGATCGCCATCGCCTGCCCCCATCGTTCGCTGAATAGATTCCGCCGCCGATCGTAGTTTCGAGGCCCGCCGGTAACCGGGTTCTCCAGGGATCGACCGGAAAACCGTCGTCGGCTGGAGAACCTCCCACAGCCTCCGTGCCCGAATCGGGCGTGAGTCACAGTAATTAACAGGAGTTGACATATCTATCGCCCCCGTCTTACCCTGGAGGCGGCGCGATCCGGTCATTAGCGGAGCCGGACGGCCGGGAAGATAGGGGAACGGGCACTACCAGAAACACCCGTCAGGGCCATTGGAAATGTCACCCTGGCTGCTTACGATTGAGCCGCCTGCCCGTGCCACCACGAGCGTTCATCCAGGAGGATGCTGTGCTGTGCCCTCGTCGCATCGTCATCACGATCCTTCTCCTAACTCTGGGCCTCGCCCTCTTGGGTCAGCCCAGCGCGCTCTCGACCCCTAGAGGCCCGGCCCGATCCACGGCCACCGCTTCCACGGCCCCGCTGACCACGGTCGCCACCACGACCGCCTCGCCGTCGCCCGAAACCACCATCGCAACGACCACGACCATCCCGGTCGGCGACGCCGGCTCCCCAGGTGCCAACGGCGCCCAGCCGAGCGGTCCGAACGGCGGGCCCCCAGGACTTTCGAGCCACACGTCGGCCGCGACGCCTCAAGCCGCGGCCACGCCCTCGGCGAGTCCCAGCCCGAGCCCGAGTCCCAGCGTTACGGCGACACCTACCCCCACGCCCACTCCGAGCCCGACGACTCCCGTCCCGGGAGCGGC
>JAXDJP010000007.1:0-7535 GCA_034665645.1 Actinomycetota bacterium
TCATCCACGACAACGCAGCACTCGACGGGATCCTCGTGGCTCGGTGCGAAGCGGTCGACTTCACCGCCAAGCCGAGCGGTCTCGAATGCTCCGACACCTCCGTCGCCAAGTTCCCGGGATTCAAGACGGGAGCGAACTTCCCGACGATGGCGATCGACAAGGCCGGGAACATCTACGCGGTGTGGACGATGGCTCCGCTCGACAAGGACGGCATCGCGGATGGCGATGCACTCCTCTACTGGTCTTCGTCGAAAGATGACGGCAAGACCTGGTCGAGGAAGATAAAGATCCCGACCCCGAACCTGCACAACAACGTGTTCCCGTGGCCCGTCGCCGGCGACAGCGGACGCGTCGACATCGCTTGGTACGGGACGCCCGGCGTTACCGATCCGAACAACGACAACGGTTGTGATGGCCCGGACGCAGTGAAGGGCGACTGGAGCGTGTGGTTCACGCAAACGCTGAACGGTGCGGCTGCTCACCCGACGTTCTCGAAGCCCATCGTCACCGGCGAGCACTTCGTGCACCGCGGCAACATCCAAACGCTGATCGGTGGACAGTGCGGTGACCGCACTCTGGGCGACTTCATCCAGATGCGTCTCGGCCCCAAGGGGGAAGCCAACATCTCTTATGGCGATTCCAACAACATCGACGAGGTCTTCTCGCCCCACGCGATGTTCGTGCGCCAGGACAGGGGGCCGAGCCTCTATAAGTCCGTCGGTTACGTGCGGGGGCCGGCCCGGAAGTCGGGGCACACGACGGACAAGAAGGACGACGGAACGTACGAGCAGAACGGCATCTCGGGCCCGAACGTCCCGACGCTCGACATCCTCTCGTCGAAGATCCAGCGACCCAAGGGCGTGAAGCGGAAGTTCTACAAGGTCACGATGAAGGTCGGGAACCTCGACAATCTCGCACCCGACCCCACGTCGCAGGACCCGGACACGACGCTCGTTTGGATGACGCAGTGGCTGGTGCCGTCGAAGACGAACCCCGAGGGGGGCAAGAACTTCTTCGTCTACATGGAATCGACGGCAGGCGGCGAGCCGACGTTCTGGGACGGAGAGAACGCCTCAACGGTCCAAGGCGGCGGGGTGACGATGACCTATCCCGGAGCCAACCAGATCACCGGAAAGATCATCCGCGGCGAGCCGACCGAGCCGGCCAAGATCATCATCAAGGTCCCGCGCAAGGACGTGAAGGTCGAGACGCCGCTCAAGCGCAAGCTCTTCAGTGTGACGGCCACGACGATCACGATGGAGCACGCGCCTCAGGACACCCCGTCGAGCAATGGCATCGGTGGCGACTACTTCAACCTGATCGACGTCGCTCCCGCGTACGACTTCAAGATCCCGAGGCGTTTCCTGCGCCACTAGGAGCGCAGATCTGGTCCGATAACGCCCCTGCTGAGGTAACCAGGGGCGGGTAGTCACGTTTTGGGGGCATAAGGGGTCCGGGTACCCCTATCTATAGCCGCGCGTTGTGTCGATGGTTGATACATGGGACCCCAGTGCACGCGCGCCGACCGGAACCTCCTCTATCTGTACTCAACCTTCATCGGGGGAGTTATCGCTGCCTACTTCATCGTTCCGTCTGTCGCCCAGCCATTCCTCTACTCCTTCGTGGGAGTGGCGACCGTCGTCGCGCTTGCTTACGGCGGAAGGAAGGGCCGTCCGAACGGGGCCGCTTGGCGCTGGATCGCCGGTGGGATCGGGCTCTGGGTTTTGGGCGACGCGATGTGGACCGGCGCGGATGTCCTGGGAAAAACGCTTCCCTATCCTTCGTTCGCAGACGTGCTTTACATAGTTGGTTATCCGATGCTCATTTTCGGGGTCTGGCGCGTTTTTGAGTCTCCCGGCAAGAGCCTTACCAGGATGCTCGATACCGGCATCATCGCGTTGGGAATCGCGTCGTTCGTGTGGGTATTCCTGGTGGAAGGGGTCATCGAGCAGGCAGGCGCAGCGCCCTTGCAGATGCTTACGGCCGCGGACGGCCCCACTATGGACCTCGTACTACTGGCGGTCCTGGTTCGATCGGCGTTCATCAGGCAAGCACGCAGCGTCGCGACGGACCTAGTCGGTCTCGCCATCGGACTGATCCTGCTGACAGATCTCGTTTACGCCAAGCAAAGCCTCAGCGGCAGCTACGTCGGCGGGGGGTGGCTGGACGCCGGATGGCTGGTCGGATACTTCACACTCGGGGCTAGCGCTCTGATCGGTCATCGGGTGAAAAGGAGGGTGGCACGGGCCGCGCGACGGAATCCAGTACTTCCGATTCGCCTGATCTTCACGTTACTCGGCGCGTTATTGGTGCCCGCCGTATTCATCGGTGAGTTGATTCTCGGAAGGTCGGTGGACTACCGGGCAGCCATCCCAACGACCGTACTCATGTTCGCTCTAGTGACCGTCCGCGTCGTCGGACTCATGAGGCAGCACATATCCCAGGTAGATACATTGGTGCTGCGGGAGGCCGAGCTTGCCGAGAGCGATGAGAAATTCAGGAGCATCTTCGACAACGTTTCCGAAGGCCTATACCAGTCAACTTTGGACGGACGCCTTCTAACTATCAACCATGCTGGGGCCCGCATCCTTGGGTTCGATTCTCCCGAGGAAGCCCTGTTGCTCGAGGCAACCTCCGATATCTACGTCGACCCGGCACACCGTGTCGAGATGGTGAAGGCGCTCGAGCAGTACGGCCGGATAAAGGGCTACGAGGTCGAGGTGCGTCGCACCGACGGGGAAGCCTTCTGGATGCAACTCGAATCACGCCTGATCACCAGCCCAACGGATTCTAGAAAGATCATCCTCGGGATCTTCACCGACGTTACTGAAAAGCGCCGTCTCGAGAGCCAGCTGAGACAGGCCGAAAAGATGGAGGCCGTCGGACAGCTTGCCGGAGGGATCGCGCACGATTTCAACAACATCCTTTCGGTGATCCTCAATAACGGAAGATTCGTTTTGAAAGATGTCGAAGAAGGTTCGCAGTCTCACACCGACGTGCAGGAGATGGTTGACGCGGCCGACCGAGCTGCCACGTTGACCAGTCAACTGCTCGCGTTCTCTACAGAAGACTCTTTCGCACCGAAGGTGCTCGATGTGAACGAGGTGATATCCGACATGAAGGTCTTGCTCGGCGACACGTTCAAGAAGAACGTGAGGTTCGAGATGTTGCTGGACCCCGAACTATCGAACATCGACATGGATCGCTTTCAACTCGAACAGCTGATCATGAGCATGGCGCAGAACTCCGCCCAAGCAATGGTTGACGGAGGCACGTTCACCATCTCCACCGCGAATATCGACCCTGCCGTGCAGGGCGGAAGCTCCGACAACAAGGAGCGAGTCCAACTGAGCATCACCGACACGGGCATCGGGATGGAAAAGGAAGTCTCGGATCGCGCGTTCGAACCCTTCTTCACGACGAGGCAGATCGGGGAAGGCAGTGGCCTCGGTTTGGCCAGCGTTTACGGGATCATCGAGCGGTCGGGAGGTTCAGTGTCGATATCCTCGGAGCCGGGGATAGGTACAACCTTCGAGATGAGTTTCGCCGCCGCTCTATAGGCGACCGGCCTAATCGCTCTCGGCCAGCACCTCGGCAAGCTTGTCGACCAGAGCGTTCGCAGTAAAAGGCTTCTGAATGAACTTCTCCTCGGCCCCGTTTGCGCCGTTCACCATCGCGACATCATCCGCATATCCCGACATAAAGAGGGTGGTGGTCCGTGGTCGCAAAGTTGCCATCGTTTGTGACAGCGTTCTCCCCGACATCCGGGGCATGTTCACGTCGGTCAAGAGGACGTCGATGTCACCTTCGTATGCCTCGACAAGCTCTAACGCAGCCGGGCCGCTCGACGCCTCCAAGATCGTGAAGCCGGCATTGGTCAGGATGCGCGCCACCACCTTGCTGACCCCGGGATCATCCTCGACCACGAGGATCACTCGGCCCGCGCCGCTTATCTGGCGAGGCACGCTTGGTAGCTCCGCAGGGTTGTCGGTTGAGACAGGCAGGTAGATCTCGAAGAGGGCCCCACGGCCCAGTTCCGAGGTGACGGAAATATGCCCACCGGCCCTGGTGACGATCCCGTACACGCTGGCAAGCCCAAGGCCGCTCCCCCGCCCCCGATCCTTGGTGGTGAAGAACGGTTCGAACAGATGGGCTTGCACTTCCGGCGTCATCCCTAGGCCCGAATCGGTCACCACGAGACGCACGAAACCGCCCGGAGAAACGGGAATGTCGTTCTGGGTCTCCTCGGTTGCGGAAACGGACTCCGTCGCGATCGATAGAGAGCCACCCGAAGGCATGGCGTCACGCGCGTTGAAGGCGAGGTTGATGAGTACCCGCTCGAGCTTCCCGGGGTCCATCCTGACGGGCGGAACGGGTTCGTCCAATCTGAGGATCAGTTCGATGCGCTCGCCCAAAGTCCCTCGTAAGAGCCCGACGGTCGACCTAACTGCGGAGTTCACGTCGACCGCTACAGCCCGCCCCGCCTCTCTCTTGGAGAACATGAGCAGATCGCGCACCAGGTCGGCGCCGCGTTGACCGGCGTGCTGGATCTCGAGGAGATCTTTCTTCGAGGGATCGGTGTCGCTCAGATCGGACAGCAAGAACGATGTGAAGTTGATGATGATCGACAAGAGGTTATTGAAATCATGGGCTATCCCTGCCGCGAGATTTCCAACCGCCTCTAACTTCGACGTTTGCGCGAGTCGACGCTCGAGTCTGTCGCGTTCGGTCGTATCTGCTATAGCAACAACAGCGAAGTCCACCGCCCCGTCGGCATCCAGGACAGGGTTGCCCCACACCTCGAGCGGGATACGCCGATCGCCACGCCTGATGTCCATGTCGTCGATCCGCGAGGCCTCTCCCTTCAATGCGCGCACCATGGGAAGCCGCTCCACGGGATATAGCTGGTCGGTCCCTCGGACGTAGGTCCCATACCGGTGCGGGACTTCCTCTGGAGTGCTACTCGGCGCAGCGCTCATCCCCATCAGATCCTTGGCGGTGTGATTCGCGAAGAAGAGTTTTCCCTCCCTATCCCTCACGAAGATCCCGAAGGGGACGTCTTCGAGGAGACGAAGGATGCGCGACTCGCTCTCCCTGAGCGAATCCTCCATGGCGATGCGCCTGGTGATGTCGACGGCCACCGTGATGCCACCATCGAAATCCCCAGATGCATCCCTTAGAGGCGTGATCGAGCCGAACACGGGCGTAACGGAACCGTCCTTATGCCGGGATTTCCATTCCCCTTCCCAGGTCTCGCCTCGCCGAAGGGCCGCGTCGACGGTCGCCCGTTCTTCTTCGTCCTCGTCCATCCCCATCAGCGCGATAGCGCTGCGGCCCATGGCCTCTTCCGGTGTCCATCCATAAAGTCTGGTGGCGCCTTTGTTCCAAAACCTGATGATCGCGTCTCTTTCTGTGGCGATGACCGCCGCGTCGACTTCATCGAGCAACCTGTCGCGGAGGTTCGTTTCGGCTTGACTCTGGTCACGCTGAAGTCTGCTCGAGATGACGTTCGCTGCGGCTTCGACGAACGCGAGGTCGTCGGCGCTGAATGCCCTATGACGTTCAGAATGCGCGGTAAGAACACCGAAGGCTCGGTCTTCGGTCACGATGGGGACCGCCAAGCCGCTGGCCACTCCATGAGCGTGAAGGAAATCCTCGCCCGCGAAACGCGCGTCGAGCAGTAGGTCGTCGGTCAGGACCGGCCTCCCCGTGTGCAGCGCGTAGCCCGCCTCCGACTGGACCCCAGCGCTGATGCGTGCGGTCCCTACAACGCCGTCCTCCCAGCCCGTACCCGCCCTCACTAGAAGGTCGCCCTCCTCTTGCAGCTCGAGAACCTTTGCGAACCTCACCTCGAGCGTCTGTGTTAGCGACACACAGGCCTGAGTGAGAAGGTCGTCAAGATCGTTGTCACGTAGGGCGGAATGACCGAGGACGGCGAGGGCGGCTTGCTCCCGAACCTGTCGATCGAGAGCGATCTGCGTTTCCTTGCGGGCGGTGATGTCGAGCATGAGGCCCTCCATGTATGGAGGGTCGCCGTCCTGGCTGACCACGACAACGGCTTGATGGTGAACCCAAATGCTATGCCCACCGCGATCGATCAACCGATACTCATGATCGAATCGGTCGCCTGTGCGCTTGGCTTGTTCCTCTGCTAGCAGGACGCGTTCGGCATCATCCGGGTGCAGCTGTTTGACCCAAAGGTCGGGATCGGAAGTCCATTCCTCCGCCGAGAAGCCGAGGATCTGCTGGATCGTTGGGCTGACGTAATCCCAACGTCTGATGTCACCCAGTTCCAGCGTGTAAGCGATCGCACAGAGGTTGTGGACGAGCGATTCGTAGCGCTCCTCTGTCCGTGGTGCTTTCACGGCGTCTCCCCACGACCGTCGTGGTCAAGAGGGCTGTTCCCTCCCGTGGCACCACTGGTCAGTCGGCCACGCAGTCGCCATCCAGTTAATGGGACTGTAGCCAACGTCTCCCAAGCTACCCTCGAAGACCCATCACTTTTGTTATGACTTGTGAAAGGTCACGGAATGCGGTGCTTCAGCATCTCGACCACCGCCTGAGTGCGGCTCTGCTTACGAAGCTTCTTGAGAACATGCGAGACGTGCTGGCGGATGGTTCCACTCGTCAAACCGAGACGCTCGGCTATCTCGCTATCCGAAAGTCCTTCCACGAGCAGGCTTAGGACTCGCGCTTCCTGCGGAGTCAAAGAATCGAGTAACTGACCAAAGAACCTTGCAGAGGCGAGACGTTGGCGATCGACCCCACGTGCGTGCTCGGCGCGGAGGCTGTCCGTTATGTCAACGGCCAGTCCGAATACTCCGATGGGTTCCTTTCGGGTACCAGTGATGCCCGATTTGATGACGGCGAAAGTTCGTTCCTCCCCCTCGACCCGTAAAGGCTCCTCGCTTTGGAGAGGGGTCTCGCCATTTATCGCGAGCAAGTCGTTGCCGCGGTAGGTGTCGGCTAGCTCGGGAGGGAAGAGATCGGTGTCCGTCCGACCGAGGATCTCTTTTCGATCTAGTTCCGTAACCCTCTCGTACGCCTTATTCACGTAGAGATAGGCCCCCTCCACGTCCTTTATGAATACCAGGACGGGCACGTCTTCGATGATGCTTTCTAAGAGCACCTCGGCGGCGCCCTCTTGGAATAGGCCCAGAGGTGGGCGTGGTTCAGCTTCAGGAGATTGAGGCTCCCCCTTACGAGCCCTTCTCGAAGCCGAACTTGGATCCTTCATCGCTCGCACCGCCGGATGTTTCCTGGAGTAGCCAACGAACGGTTATGTCCAAGGTTATACGGTTATGTCGTGTATCGCACGGGACCTTTCGAACTTTAGGGGGGACGCGTCCCGCGGGTAGGGTCCCTAGACATCACGCCCGTCGATGGATCACCCGACCAGGGACGGGGGGATCGCAGGCGAGGTGGCTTCCTCCTGGTAAAGCTCTCGGATGCTCAGGATCTCCGGCAGTACTTCGAAGAAGGCCTCGAGGACCTTAGGGTCGAAGTGGGTCCCTTTTGACTGACGCATGATCTCG
>JAXDJP010000008.1:0-3552 GCA_034665645.1 Actinomycetota bacterium
CCCGTATCGGTACGCGCCGACTCGGATCAGGGAGCGCTCGGCAACCGCGTCGCGTCGATGTGGGCCCCTCTGCCCGTTCACGAACCGGACTCGATGAAGCGGCTGGCGATCCTCAGTGAGCGCATGAAGGACCTGAAGTCGTCGGGTCAGGCGGTGGGCGCGCAACTGCTCACGTCGCTCGGCGAGTACGCCCCTCCAACGATCATCGCCCAGGCGTCGCGACTCGTTGCGAGACAGCGAGCGTTCAACCTCGTCGTTACGAACGTGCCCGGCCCCCAGATCCCGCTGTTCACGCTCGGGCGCGAGATGCTCGATGTCTACCCGGTGCTTCCGCTCGCCGGGAACACGACGCTCGGGGTCGCGCTTCTCTCCTACAACGGAAAGATCGGGTTCGGCCTACTCGGCGATTACGACGCCGCGCCCGACCTCGCCGTATTGGCCGAGGGCATCGAGAAGTCGCTGCAACAGCTGATGAACGCGGTTCCGCACTCGGAAGGAACTGAACCTCGCGCCGGTGTCGCGGCCACGAAGGCGCGAGCTCCTAGGAAAACAACCAAGAAGAAGACGACCACGAGACCCCCGAAGAAGGCCTCTCTCTAGAACGTCCCGCAAGTAGCGAGCTCGCTATTCGTCTTTGGTGTCGACGAGCTCGCTCGGGGACAGGTTGTCGTAATAACCCGGTGGGTGATCGAATGCCCCGCCGACCGAGCCCGATGCGGCCGGCGCACCGTCGGGGTTGAGTCCATAGGGACCGACGTGGGTGTTCTCGCGCGTGCAGGCGGCGTATGCAGGATCGGTGGCCGATAGGCCCCACGGGTTCTTGTAGGCAAGTTCGGCGGCGACGCAGGCGACCCACGGCGCCATCACAGATGATCCTGAAACCGTTTCCTCGTAATGACCTTCGCCGCACGGGTCGGTCTCCTCGAGCGCTCCCAACGCAAGCAGTCCCTCGGGCTTGCCGTCGTCGCTGGGGACGTCGTTCACGCGCTTCAGCCAGAAGTCGTAGCCGGGCACGATGTAACCGAGCTCGTCTTGCCCGAGCCCGAGGACAAACTCGTACCGGCTATCGAACTGGTCGGCGATAACGGGCTCGTACGGCCGGCCCGTGTCGGCGGCGGGACAGTCGGGACGTCCGTAACCTCCGAGTTCGATCTCGGGGAACAACTCACCCGGCACCGTCAAGAAGAGGGCCGGTCCGAGGTGCACCGCGACCATCTCGGTCTTGAACTGCTCTCCCCCGCGGCCCGCGTAGGTTCCCTCGGTGTGGTCGCCGTTGCCCCACGAGTCGGCGCCGTCGTAAGTCGGGATGTCGAAAACGCCCGCCGTGTTCAAACCACTCAGCGCGGTGTTGTCGGCTTGCATGTAGAACTCGCGCCGTTGGTACTGAAGGTCGTTGAGCCCGACGTAGGGCGCGGTCGCGAGGCTTTGCTCGGCGGTGGCCGCAACGATGCGACCGATCTCGAACGTCCGCTCCCACGATGCGTTGGTGCCGTAGCCGGGGATGTCTTTGCCGAGTGGAGTCATGAGACCGCCGACGGAACCGGAGAAGTAGATCGCGGTCCCTCCGAGATCCTGTTCGAGCGTGGCTCGAGCTCCGTAAGGGAAGTCAGACGACACGAGTTGGTTGTTGGACGCCTGCGCCTCGGGGTGATTGGACCAGTTCACTATCGTCCCGATCGTGGATCCGTCTGAGGGACGAACGAACTGGGCCGCCAAGAGGTATGGATCGATCCGCTGGGGCGGACGCGAATCCCGGATGCCGAGCGTCAACTCCGTCTGCGCGAACTTCGCTACCGCGGGCTCGCGGTTCTCGTACGCCTCGTGGACCGCGTCGATGAGTTGCGACCGGATGAACGCGTTGTATGCGGGGAACTTGCCATCGATACCGAGCGCCTGTCCCCAATAGCCCATCGTGTCGACACCTTCATGCGTGTGCGTTGACGAGACGACTAGTTCATCGATCGGCATGTTCGGGTAGCGGATCGCAAGCTCCCGCGTGGCCCTCTTAACGTCAACGTTGAAGAACCCGACGACGTCGAGAGACACCATGGCGACGGTGTTGTCGCCGACCTCGCTGACGATCGCTCGCGCCCACGTGTCGTCGTGCATGCCGAGCGTGCACTTCGCTCCGAAGCCTGCGTTCGCCCACACGCCGTCCCATTTGCCTGCGCTCTGCGGGTCGCCGTAGATCGTCACGCCGTCGACGCTGAAAGCTCCCTGGTCGTATGCGTTGCCTGCCTCGTTCCACGGCTGGTCTACGTGCGGATCGGCCTGGGTCTGAATGTGCGGGTCGTCCGGCTCGGGGACATCGCTGAAGTGCGGGTTGTCGTAGCAGTTGTCACCGTCGAGATCCGTGTAGGGCTCCCCCCAGACCTTCGTGACGGGGTTGGGCGTGAAGTATGGCTTCCACTCGGGAGGCGGCCACGCCGCCGTATCACCGACCGGCGTGATCTTGCGCGCCCCGAAACCAACCTTCCCCGCGGATTCCGGCATCGGCGTTTCGGTCGGAGTAGGAGTGGGCGAGTCGCTCGGCGAGGGCGAGGGACATTTCCTGCCCTTACAGGGGCCCTTCGAGGGTTTCGTAGACGGCGCCCCCGCCGCAGCGGTCCTGGACGAGCCGGCGGCACTGCTCGAGCCGACCGGCGCCGAGTGGATCACCGCGGCGCCTGCCGAGGCCACGAGGAGACCGGCGGTCACGACCGCGATGGCTCCGAACCGAGGTTTCATGCTTCGGGAGTTCCACACCCAAGGGGCTGATTCCTCCCCCGGCCCGCTTTGCTCTTAGGAAGCGGTGCTTCCGTCCGCCTCGTAGAGGTCGAAGCGGCGACAGACCTCGATGGCCCGGCGTTCGAATTCTTCGTAGCGACCCTCCGCGGCGATGTCTCGGGGGAAGACCGATCCCGCGAACCCCACCAGATCGGCCCCCGCGTCGAGATAGCCGAGGTAGTTCTCGGCGGTGAGCCCCCCAGTGACGAGGACCTTCGTTCCGTCGAGGGGGCCGAGCACCTCTCGGACGTAGTCCGGGCCGCCCAGCAACTCGCCGGGGAAGATCTTGACCCAGTCGGCGCCGGCTCGGCGAGCGGTGAAGATCTCGGTCGGCGTCGATGCGCCCATCGCTATCGGAAGCGACAGATCGTGGGCCGCCTCCACCGCTTCGGGGATGACGACCGGAGTCACGATGAACTCGGCCCCGGCGTCATACGCCTGCTTGATCTGTTCGGGGGCCGTAATGGTGCCGACGCCAACGATGGGGCCTCCACTGCGGGCGATCTCGGCGATGGCATCGGTGGCCCCGGGGGTGTTCATCGTGACCTCGACCGCCTCGAAACCGCCACGGACGGCGGCGGCGGCCCCTTCGACGGCCTGTTCCGGCGTGTACATCCTGAAGATCGCCAGGAGCGAGGCGTCCCGGAGGCGCTCGGTGCGGTCGGAGAGGAGCTTCGCGTTCATGCCGACGAGGTTAACCGAGGGGCAAGGCCTAGAAACTCGCGAAAGACGTGCCCCGGAAACTCTCGATTCGTCGCACCCTCTGCGTAAGCTGTTCTCACGTAT
>JAXDJP010000009.1:0-2865 GCA_034665645.1 Actinomycetota bacterium
TCTTCACGCCAACCTCATCTTGCCCATAAGCCTGTTCATATGCGGTCTGGAACGCCATCCATGGTGCCGGCCCCTTCTCGGCCGTCATGCGTCCAGAAGCGAAGGTCAAGCCGTCGACCCACTCCGGATGATCGGACAACTGCTGCCGCACGAGCGGGTCCTCCCCCGTGGGGGCCGTATAGATCGGAACGTCCCAGCCGCTGCTGCGCGTCGCCCTCACGATCTCGGCGACGACGGAAGACCGCGCCCACACGAGAAGACCGGTGGCTTTCGACTGACGCGCCTCTAAAACCTGCGCTGAAACATCGGGAGCCGTCGCCGGCACCGATATATCGGCCGCGATCATCTCCGGCACGCGACCAAAGGCATCGTCGAACGCGACTTTCCCCTGCTCGCCGTAGTCGCTGTCGTCGTGGATGAAAGCGACCTTGAGTTTCTTGAGACCCAAGTACTCCGCGAAGCGGTAGGCGATCCCGTGGTCGGTTGGAGTGATCCGGAAAACGTTCGGTTTCGCCTGCGGGTCGACGAGCTGCTCCCCCCCTTGGTAGACGATCCCGATAGGAATGTCGGCGTCATTCGCCACGGACCACGAACCCTCGATCCCGGTCCCCTCGTCCACGACCGCAACGGCTCCGGAGGCCACCGCCGCGCGCACGTTATCCAAAGCCTTCTGCGGTGAGAGAGCGTTGTCCATCTTCTCGGCACGCAGCGTGTACGACCGGTCGCCTAGGACTACCCCGCCGGCAGCGTTGACCTGATCGATCGCCAGGTCCACTCCGCGGAAGATCGTGTCCCCGATGTACGGGGCCTTGGAGAAGGGTGCGTTCACAACGATGGTCAAGGTCCCCGCGCTATCCGGCGACGACCCGCCGTCGCACGCGATGAGGAGGAGCAGAGCAACAAGTAAAGGCGCGACCCGCTTCACGGCGCCCGACTATAGCAACGCCGCGAAACAAGCCCGGCGGTCAACTCAGGGTCATCCCTGCACGATGAGTCTTCTCAGAGGGTCGATGAACCGAGGTAGATCTCGCGTACCTCGGGCGAACGCGCGATCTCGTCGGGCGATCCCTCGGCGAAAACCTTTCCAGCATCGAGAACCGTCACCGAGTCCGCCACCGATCCCACCAAACGGAGGTTGTGCTCGACGAGCAGCAGCGACACGCCTGTGGCGAGAAGCCGCTCGAGCATCTCGCGCAGGAGGTCGACGTAGGCGCGCGACATCCCGGCCGAGGGCTCATCCAACAGGAGCACCTTTGGTGAGGATGCGGAGGCCATGGCGATCATGAGCATCCTCTGGTCGCCGCTCGACAAGCGGGAGGCCGGACGGTCCGTCGCCCATTCGAGGTTTGCCATCGTGAGGACCGCCTTTGCGTTCTCTTCCGCTCGGGCAGTCTCACTTCTTGAGTTGGGTGTCGCCAACAACGTCTTTATCGCTCCCGCGTGTTCGCGATGTACGGCCGCACCCAACATGGCGTGCTCGAGCACCGTCATATCGGGGAATACCTCCGTCCTTTGTAGCGTGCGCGCCAGTCCCGCCGCCAACCGAGACGTGGTCGGGAGCATCGTTATGTCGCGATCGCCGAGGAACACGCGCCCTTCATCTGCCGAGATCGCGCCGGCGAGCACGCGCAAGCAAGTCGTCTTCCCCGAGCCGTTGGGGCCGATCAGAGCGTGCGCCTCGCCCGCGTTAACGGTGAGCGACACATCGTCCAGCGCGGCAACTCCACCGAAACGTTTCTGGATCGAACGCGCTTCCAGTACCGGGGCGTTCTGATCCGACGCCACCCGCCCGACGGCAGTCGCCGCACTCGGCGACGAGCGGACGGGCCTCGCTCTTTCCGCGTCCGGGGAACGGACCAGGAAACGATCGCGGGCCGCGGCGAGGATGTGCGCCAGCCCTCCGCGACCGAGCACCAGAGCGAGGAGAAGCAGGACGCCGGCCAGTAGTGGCTCGAAACGCTCGGGTGCGGCTCCCACCGCCGACCCAAGCGCACTTGCCAGTTGAGGGATGAGACCGAGAACCGCGGCACCCAGGATGGGCCCCCACAAGGTCCCCGCTCCCCCCAGCATGACGGCTACAAAAAGGCTGACCGAAAGAAGTGGGCCGTAGCCCGTCGGATCCGCGACGCCGTCTAGCTGGACGGCGAGAGCTCCGGCCAAACCGCCGATCGCAGCAGACGCTGCGAAGACCCCCAGTTGGAGTCGCACCGAGTCCGCGCCGATCGCAGCGGCCGCCGACGGCCCCTCTCGGAAGGCGGTCAGCGCGAAGCCCGTCGTGCTCCTCGCGATCCGGCGGAAGGCCAAGAGGGCGGCCGCGACCAGGATCAAAGCGAGTTCGAAGTGTGCCGCGGGAGTCAGGCGGAAGGAAGCGTTGAACACGGCGACATCGATCGTGCTCTCCGGTACGACGATCCCTTGCGATCCCCCGAAGACGTTGGGAAACGCCCCAAGAGTGAACGCCACCAGCCACGCGAATATCCACGTTGCCGCGGCAAGAGCCGCACCGCGCAAGCGGATCGCGCCCGCGCCCACTGCGGTGCCGGCGAGGCCTGCGAGTGCGACGCCCGCCAGCGTCGCAGGGAGCGGTGACCACCCCGCGCGCGATTCGAGCAGCGCGACGCTGAACGCGCCGATACCGACGAAAGCCCCCTGGCTGAGCGACGGCATGTCGGCGAGTCCCAGCACCAGATTCAGACCGAGCGCGGCAAGGACGATGTAGATGCCTTTCGCCAGACCCGAGGTCGTGACGGGATCACTCACCACGAACGGGACGGCGCCGACGATGATGAATGCGGGAGCAACCAGCCACTTCCGTTTGTCAACGGTCACCCGAACGTCGGCGGATGCGTCGGAGATCGTGTGTCG
>JAXDJP010000010.1:0-5933 GCA_034665645.1 Actinomycetota bacterium
CCTGCGGACTGAGCCCGATAAGGATCGCGAGGTGTCCGGCGATGGAGTCGACCGCCCCCTCGTCCACCGCCGTGGCCATCTCTTTTCGGAGCTTCTCCACGGCCACATCCGGAGCGTCGCCTTCATAGATCCCGCAAACCGTCTTGACCTGGCTAGCGAAGGCACCGTAAGCGCTGCTGTCGCGGTAAGGCAGCGACCTCCCACGCACCACCACTCCCGCTTCGGACTCTTCCACCGTCCGCCCGAACTCAAGACCAAGGCGGCTCTTCCCTACGCCCGCGTGAGCCAACACCGTGACGAGCTGGGGGGTTCTCTCGTCGACGACGCGGTCCCAGATGTTGGCAAGCATGGCCAGTTCTCGACCGCGCCCGACAAAGGTGCTGGACGCGCCGTGTTCGCTTTCCGAAGTCTTGGCGTGGAGCGCGATCCACGAAGGAAGAGGATCCGTCTTTCCTTTCGCAACGACATCCTCGTTCCGCTCGTAGTCGATCTCGTCGCGCGTCGCGCGCCAGGTCTCCTCACCTACCAGCACCGAGTTCTCCGGAGCGGCCTGCTGCATCCGAGCGGCGGTGTTCATCATGTCTCCGGCCACCATGGCCTCGCCCAGTTCAGGGCGAGCGTCGAGGTTCACGAGGGCCTCCCCCGTGTTCACCGCGACGCGAAAACGGAGGCCTAGTGGGGAGCCATCGACCTCGAGCTTCCCGACGTTGTCTCTTATGCCCAGTGCGGCACGCACGGCTCGCTCGGGGTCATCGCCGTAAGCGGTGGGAGCGCCGAAAACACCTACGACGGCGTCGCCGATGAACTTCTCGACCACTCCCCCATACGACTCGATCTCTTGCCGCACCCCCGTGTGATACGGAGCGAGGATCGCCTCGACATCTTCCGGGTCGATCTTCTCCGCTCGACCGGTGAACCCGACCAGGTCGACGAAGATGACGCTGATAACTCTTCGCTCCTGCCTCTTGGCCGTCGGAGCGCCGAGGGCCGAGCCACACGCGAGACAGAACTTGGCGATCTCCGGATTCTCCTGACCACACGAGCCGCATCTCACGAGGACAGGTTACCGATGGCCGGATCGCTCCGGCAACGATGGGTGTTTCGGGTCACCCAGTGCACACTTTCTCGTAGGAACGCCCGGTGACGAACTCGTCCCACTCGTCGGGCGTGAAATTGCGGTTGGCGATCTGGCAGGCCCGCTCCTCCCACTGATCCACCGAGACCGGCATGACCCACGCCCTCCCATCGGCATCCGCCGACACCAACTTCTCGCCGTCGGGGGTGAACGCGACAAGGGGGAACCACACCGACACCGGAACCGAGGACCCGATCTGACGACCGGTGGCCGGGTCGTAGAGACGCATCGTTTCCCCGCCGGCCGTTGCCAAGTAAGTGCCGTCGGGGCTCCACGTCACGGAGCTCACTCCCACTTCCGACGCGTGGATCTTGGAGCGTGTCTTAGGGGGCTTGCCGCTACCTTCCGCTTGCCATTTCCATAGTTTCACGAACCCAGCGTCGTCCGCGGTTGCGAGTACGTTGTTGTCGGGCGAGAAGGCCACACCATTGATGAACTCCGACGAGATCTTCCACTTCCTAATCATCTCCGAGTGAGCGGGGTCGGCAACGGCGACGACGCCGTTCGATCCGCCGAGCGCGATCGTCGTCCCTTCGTGAGCGAACGCCACGTAGATCGGCGATCCGCCCTTTATCTCTATGGGTTTGGCCAGAAGCTTGCCGGTCGCCGCGTCCCACTCCGCCACCTTCCCGCGACGGAGGAAGTCTTGGTCCGCGTCGTGGCCCCCCGCCGCGACGGTCGTGCCGTCGGGACTGAGCGTCGCCCAGGAGTAGCCATCGATCGCAGGCTCCATCTCCCCAACCAGGCTGGGCTCTCCAGCGATGTCCCAGATCATGAGCTGTCCCTCGGGCGCGGCGGGATCGGGTTTGTCCACCGCGACGAGGAGGGAGCGGCCGTCGGGTGCGAACGACACGGCGGCGACGAGGGTCCCCTCTTCCACTTGAAATGTGTCGATCTTCTCGAGGGTTTCCAGGTCCCACAGATGTACGCGACCGAAGGTGTCCCCGATCGCCATCGTCTTGGAATCCGGACTGACCGCGAGGGTGAAGGCTCCGAAGTTCTCGTCGGTATCTGCTGCCTGGAAGGTTTGGACGAAGCTTTGGCGACCGGTCAGGTCATACGCCATCGCGGTCGTGTCGAACCCGCCGGTGTAGACGGTCGAGCCATCGGGACTCACGGCCTGACTGTGGACGTTGCCCGCGTGGCCGCCCAATCTCTCGCGGAGCTCGTGCGACGGTTCGTCCCACAGGAAAGTGGTGCCGTCGTCGCTGCTCGAGATAAGCGTCCCGTCTGCGGCGTAATCGACCGCCGTGACACCGGCGTCGTGTTGGTTAGAGCCCTCCTTCACCTCACCGGTCTTGAGATCAAGCGTCTTTACGACACCTCCGTCGCCCCCAAAGGCTGCATGGGTGCCGTCTGGGGACACAGCCCCCGAGAAACCTCCGCCCGGGAAGCTCTTGATCAAGCGTCCCGTATCGGCGCGGTAAACGTATGTGTTGGTTCCCACGGCGACGATGCGTTCAACTCCGTCCGCGTACTCGATGGACAACAGGTTGCTGTGCGGAACGAATATCGGAGGGACGACTGGCTTCCGAGTCTCGTAATCCCATTGCATGATGATTCCCGGCAACCGCTCCGGGTAGGGAGTCTCGGGACCGAGATCGATGACGAAGGACGCCGCCAGCCGGCCGGTCTCCGGATCGTAGTCAAAGGTCTGCTTCCGCAGGCCGCCGGGAACGATTTGCTGTTGCACTTCGGTTGTCGCCGCCTGCTTATTCGCGACGGACTTCGGCACGAGGTAGTGGCCGACGACCTCCCCCGTCTCGGGATCCACTGCGTCGATCCCTGTGGGCAAACCGTTGTGAAAAACGGGTCGGAGGACGGAGCCGTCCGGGCCGAGCCCCACATCGGGCCACTCCGATGTGATCTTGCCGATCCGTCGGCCCGTCGCAGTGTTGGTGACGATGACGTTGACGGGATCCCCGTTGTCGGCGATCGCGAGACGCCGACCATCGGGACTGATGGCGAGCCCGTTGATGCGGCCATCGGTGCCGTAGAAAACGCCTGTGACCCGAGGAGCTTTCAGAAGCGTCGTCAGAAGGTTGGAGCGGGTCCGGACCGAATCGTCAACGGCGGTGGCCTGACGTGCGAGGAGCAACGCTCGGTCGAGGCGCGGCTCGGACACGGCTTGCGCCCCGAGGCTTTGCGACAGCGCGACCCTTGCGCTTTCGACAGCTTGATGCGCCGACTTACGAGCGTTCCCTCGTTGGATGAAAGCGAGGACCCCGGCCCCGAGGGCAACGACGAGGAAAACCGCACCCGCGACCAGCAAACCTCGAAGGCGGCGGTTCGTCCGACGCTGCTTTTCAGCGTCGCGCTCGCTCGCTTGGCGACTCTCCGCGAGGAAGTCCTGTTCGACGGCATTCAATTCCTGGGCGCGAGTTGCCGCCCAATCGAGCGTCATCGACAAGCGCGCTCCGCGGTAGAGCTGCGAGGGCTCACGGCCCCCTTCAGCCCACTGCTGCGAAGACTGGATCAGCTGCTGCCGGAGCTGACGGCCTTGCATGTCTTCCTGCAACCAGGTCTCTAGACGCGGCCACTCGCGCAGCAACGCTTCGTGCGCTACCTCGACCGCGTTCTCCCCTGCCGTCAGTAGTCGGTCGCGCACCAGACGATCGATAGCGGCGCGTGCCGCGGGGTCCCGATCCAGATCGAACTCGTCGAGAGACACGCGGCGGCGGGCGACCGTCTCTCCTTCGACAGCAACGAGTCTCAGGAACACCCGATGCGCAGCTTCTTGTTGCGCGTCGTCTAACTCCAGATACGAGGACTCGGCCAAGCGAGCAACAGCCCCCCGTACTCCACCCGAACGCTCGTAGGCCTCGAACCTGATCCATCCGTTGTCGCGGGCGGCCCACAGTTCGACCATCGCGGTAGAAAGCAGCGGAAGCCCACCGGGCTCGTCGGCTACTTCTTCGACCAGCGCATCGACGAGAGCTTGTTCGACGCGGAGCCCGGCTCGTCTCGCGGGAAGTTCGACCGTTCGCCGAAGCTCGTCGCGCGTCATCGGAGCGACGAGGACGTGGTTGGCAGAGAGGAGCGCCGCGAAGGATTCGTAGGGGGCCGCGTGTCCGTACAGATCGCTGCGGAGTGTTGGGATCACGACCACGCGCTCGGGTGCTTCCAGCGCCGCGACCGCTATCGACTCGAGGAACTTCTGGCGCTCGGCGTCGGCGTCGCACATAGTGAAGGTTTCTTCGAACTGATCGATCACAAGAACTAGCCTCTCGGAGACTTTCCCTCCGGTCGCCAGCGCACGGAGAGGATCGTCGGCAACGGAGAGTTCGGGCGCGAGGTCTTCGAGGGCGGCGCGCAGTGCGTCCATCGGGTGCTCGCCCGGGCGCATGGTCGCCTGGGACCAGCGTTCGCTTCCCGGGAGCAGCCCGGCTCGAAGCGACGGGAGCAATCCCGCTGCAACTACCGAGGATTTCCCGCTGCCCGAAGCTCCGACAACGCCGAGAAGGCCGACACCCACCGCGCGCGCAGCGAGCTCGCCGACCAGCCGCTCCCGGCCGAAGAATGAGGCCGAGTCTTCTTGCTCGAACGAAGCCAGGCCCTTATAGGGGCACTCGCCCTCCGAGAGCCCGACCACCGGAGCGTCGCGTCCGTCGACGGTGTACAGCCGCCCCAATTTGAGTTGGATGACGTTGTTGGCGAACTCAAGATCCCCGGCCCGCTTGTCCCGACCCGCCGTCAGGAACTCCGCCGCGGCCTCGAGCCGTCTGCCGGCCTCCGACCGAGCCCATTCGCTGGCGACTTCGTGGATGCGACCCGGGATGCCGCCACTCGAACGTTCCATGGATTCGATCGGAGCGTCGGCGACGTTCTCACCGGCATAGAGCCGCACAACATCACGGACGCGGTCCAGATCGAACGGGCCAAGTTTCGCGTGTGCATCCCCTCGAAGGTCGGCCCTCTCAACTAGCGACGAAAACGCTCGATCGCCTGCTGCATCGCGCAACAACGTCAGGATGAGGACCGGTTTATTCGGGATCTCGTCGAGTGCACCTGCAAGGGCGGTTGCCACCTCGGGCCCGGCGAAGTCACCATCGTCGACCACAAGGAGAGTCGGCTCCGAACTCTTCGTCGCATCGTCGATGGCGCGCAGCGCGATCGCCGTTGCCGCTCCTCCCGGACCCGCGTAGACGACGCACGCTCCATCCTCGAACACGCGCGTGCCGAACTCGGCAGCGAGCCGAGTCTTGCCGATCTGTGCATCCCCCGAGAGGAATAAAAGCCTTCCCCTACCGCGTCGCACGGATCTCCAAGTCCCAAAAAGCCAGTGCATCTCGTGCTCGCGATCGACGAGCGGAGTAGCGACATCGAACTCCAGAGGCAGACGCGCTTCCGGGGATCTCGCGGGGCGCGCAACGTGCATCCGATCGGCGGCTGAAACTGCCTGCACGACTTCAACGGGTTGTGAGAATCCTTTGAGCGAGACGGGCCCCCTGCGCTCGAACCGAACCTCGTCCGCATCGATGCCCGACCCGTCCACCACGTTCGTCGTGGTCAGCACCTCGCCGGCCGAAGCCTGCGAACAGAGTCGCGCAGCCATGTTCAAAGCCACACCCCGGTAGCCCTCTTCTACGGGCTCAGCGGCTCCGACATCGATCCCGATCCCTACCGGCAGCGGATATTCGGGGTCCTTCTCGCTCTCTTCAGAACACGTGGCCTGAAATTCAACGGCTGCTCGCACCGCTTGGTCCGTCGATCGAAAAACGGCGAGGGCTTCGTCGCCGCGAAGCTCGATCACTTTCCCGCCGCGAGCCTCCGTTGCTTCACGGGCTAAGTCGGCGAA
>JAXDJP010000011.1:0-2581 GCA_034665645.1 Actinomycetota bacterium
GGCGACCTGTTCGAAGAAGCACTCGAGGACGCTAAGTCCGCCAAGAAGGTGAAGAACGACGTCGACCTCGACGAACGCGATCTCAAGAAGCTCGTCAAAACGTTCAAGAAGATCACCAAGAAAGAGGCGGGCCGCGACTTCCCGCAGGACCCCACCGAGCAGCTCGAACTCGCCATCGAGGCCGTCTTCCGGTCGTGGGGTAACAAGCGCGCGCAGGACTACCGGCGACGCAACAAGATCTCCGACTCGCTCGGGACGGCGGTCAACGTCCAGTCCATGGTGTTCGGGAACAAGGGAGATGACTCGGGGACCGGCGTCGCGTTCACCCGCGATCCCTCTACGGGGGAGGACAAGCCGTACGGGGATTACCTCGAGAACGCTCAGGGCGAAGACGTCGTCGCAGGCATCCGAAACACGCTTCCGCTCGATCAGATGGGCAAGGTGCAGCCGCAGGCGTGGAAAGAGTTGCAGGAACACATGAAGACGCTCGAACGGCATTTCCGCGATATGTGTGACATCGAGTTCACGGTGGAGCAGGGGCGTCTGTGGCTGCTGCAAACGCGCGTCGGCAAGCGTACGGGCCGCGCCGAGTTCGTCATCGCTCACGACATGGCGGAAGAAAAGCTCGTCGAGCCGGTCGAGGCCGTGCGCGATCGCATCACCGCTGGACGGATCGACGAGCTCTTCAAGCAAGCCATCAAAGCCGACCTCAAGAAATCCGAGACCCCGATCGCCACCGGTTTGAACGCATCCCCGGGGGCCGCGGTGGGCCGCGCGGTGTTCACGGCGGAGGACGCAGCCTCCTGGGGCGACAAGGGCGAGCGCGTGATCCTCGTGCGCCGCGAGACGAACCCCGACGACTATCACGGGATGGTTGCGTCGCAGGGCATCCTCACGTCGGCCGGCGGAACGAACTCTCACGCGGCCGTCGTCGCGCGTGGCGAAGGCATCCCCGCGGTGTGCGGCGCCGAGGCGATCCGCATCGACAAGGCAGCGAAAACGTTCCGAGCCGGGAAGACGACGGTCAAGGAGGGCGACTGGGTCACGATCGACGGCACCGACGGCACCGTCTACGCGGGGGAGCTCGAGACCGAGCCCTCGCCACTCGAAGCGGCGATGTTGGGCAACAAGAAGGCCCAGAAGGAAGAGCTCTGGGCCGCCTATTCGGAATTCGCGTCGATCGCCGATGACCACCGGCGGATGAAGGTCCGCGCCAACGCCGATACTCCCGAACAAGCCAAGAACGCGCGCCTTCGCGGCGCGCAGGGCATCGGACTCTGCCGCACCGAGCACATGTTCATGGGCGAAGAGCGCGTTGCGGAGGTCCGCAAGATGATCTTTGCCGACACCGAAGAAGAGGAGGCCGAGGCCTACAAAGCTCTCCTCCCGCTCCAGCGCAACGACTTCGTCGGCATCTTCGATGCGATGGATGGACTGCCGGTGACCGTTCGCTTGCTCGATCCTCCGCTGCATGAGTTCCTTCCGAACCACGTCGATCTCGAGGTCGAGGTCGCCCTCGCCGAGGCCGGCGTGAAGGTGGGGAAGAAGAAACTGACCAAGAAAGAACTCGAGGAACGCAAGACGATCCTCGCGAAGGTGCGCGATCTGCACGAGGCGAACCCGATGCTCGGCCTCCGTGGTGTGCGCTTGGGGATCGTGAAGCCCGGCCTGTACGCGATGCAGGTGCGGGCGATCGTTGAGGCCGCCGTGCGACTGAAGAAGCGGGGTAAGGACCCTCGTCCCGAGATCATGATCCCGCTCGTTGCGACCGCGGAGGAGCTTCGTCAGATGCGCGAGGAGCTCGAGCCCGTCGCTCAGGCGATCATCGAGAAAGCAGGAGTCGATCTCCCGATCGAGTTCGGGACGATGATCGAACTGCCCCGAGCGGCTCTCGCTGCCGGTGAGATCGCGGAGTACGCTGACTTCTTCTCCTTCGGAACGAACGACCTGTCGCAAACGGCCTTCGGTTTCTCGCGCGACGACATCGGCAAGTTCCTCGGGATGTACGAGGAACGGAAGCTCGTCCCCGCGAACCCGTTCGCAACGATCGACGAACCAGGTGTGGGCCGCCTGATGAGCATCGCCGTCGAAGAGGGCCGCAAGGCGAACCCGAAGATGCACTTCGGGATCTGCGGCGAGCACGGAGGCGACCCGGACTCGGTGTGGTTCTGCGAGAAGATCGGCCTCGACTACGTGTCCTGTTCGCCCTTCCGGGTCCCCACCGCTCGTTTCGCCGCCGGTCAAGCCGTCCTCGGAGAGGCCCGCTCGAGCTCCAAATAGCCCGAACTTCGCTAGTTCTAGTACCTACACGGTGCAGTATGTAGCCAAGATGGCAACCGGGCGGCTGTTGCGTAGGTGCGTGGTCCTAGCTGCCGGGATCGTCCTCGCGGGGGCGGTGCCGGTCAACGCCGCCAGAGTGAGCGACCCTGACGACATGGCCTCGCGTCTCGACATCCGCATGTTCAGGGTCCAAGACGAAAGACGCGGCGTCGGCCGGATCACGATCAAGACCTACGGCGAATGGGACTCGAGGTACTTAAGCAGCCGCAAGGACACAGCTGTGGCCGTGCAGTTCGATGAC
>JAXDJP010000012.1:0-5296 GCA_034665645.1 Actinomycetota bacterium
ATCCTCCCTACCGCCAAAGCAGCGAGGGCGAGGGTCAGGGGCACTATGTCTCTGTACGCCGGGCCCAGCCGAAAGTCTCCGACGTGACCGCTCGTCACGAGTGCTTCGACAACGCCCACCGCGAGCCCTGCGACGAGCACGCGCCTTGGTAATTCGAAGCGCCCGAACATCGCTACAACCAATCCCTTCAAGCCGAGTAGCGCCCCCGTCTCGACGGTCACCGGAGCTTGGGGGGCCGCGATGATCGCGGCGAGTCCGGCTATCGCTCCCGCGAGTGCGAATGCCACTAGGAACAGGCGGTCGACGGGAACACCCATCAACCGGGCGGCCTCTTCGTCCGCCGCGATCGCCCTCAAACCGCGACCGGTACGAGTGCTGTTCAAGAACCACCCGGCGAGGAACGCGAGCCCGATAGCGATGCCGATCACGAAGAACGTACGAACGGGGATCGAGGCCCCCCCGCCCAGATCGAGCAGCCCGTCATGTGCGATGCGGTGAAACGGAAACGGATCGGGGAACACGTAGCTCTCTCTGCGAAAACTCGCCTCGAGCAGTCCCCTCACCACGAACGTGATCGCGACGGCTCCCCCGACCCAGCCGATCGTCGACGAGCGACGCAGGAACGGCCGTACGCCGATCAAGAAGAACAGGACGCCCGAAACGATCGCAACCGCGATCCCGACCACGAGACACAGGAGGTAGCGAAGGACAGAGAGATTGGATTGGGTTACGGCCCCGGCTCCCGATGCTGCGTACAGCGTGGCGAAGACGGCGAGGCCGACGAGTTCTCCGAGCGCGAAGTGGATGACGCCCGTCAAGCGATAAACCAGGGCGAAACCCGTAGCGATCAAGCCATAAACCGCTCCCGCGGCAACGCCGGAGACGATTATCTGGATCAGCAGGCCCACTTAAGAGTCCCCGCCGAAGGGAGAGCCGCACTCGACCGCCATCCCGCACAGGCTACAGGCGCCGCCTCGTCGGCAAGGTTAGGCGGAGGCCCCCTCGGATACGGCCCATAGGTCGCGGAAGGAGCGGCGGGCCCGGTGCAGGAGAGCTTTCACCTGCGAGGGCGTCAACTCGAGCACTGCGGCCATCTCGTCGTGAGAGAGCCCACCGATGATCCGCAGGAACAAGACCTCTCCATAGAGCGGCTTCATCTCGTCGAGAGTGTCGCGGATCGCCATGCGGTCCTCCACACGCGTGTCCACCCGGTGAGGGCCTACCGCGTTCTCTGCCTGACCGCTTATATCGACGACGTCGGGACGCCGCGTGCGCGCCCGGATTTGGTCGAGGCAGATATTGGCAGCGATACGCCCCAGCCATGCGCCGACTTGGAATTCACCGCTGAAGTTAGTGATAGCCGAGTACGCGCGCAAGAACGTTTCCTGCGCCGCTTCTTCCGCGTCTCTGGTGTCCCCGAGCATCCTTCGGCAGATGTGATGGACGTTCCCGGCATAGCGCCGGTAGATCTCGGCGTAGGCGAGATCGTTGCCTGCTTGGCAGGCGACCACTAGTTCTTTGTCGGAACGGCTGTGTTGTTCGGGCATGAACACAGGTTCTGACGTCAGCGAAGAGTGTTCAGTTGCCTTCTGTGCGTTCTTTCTGTGGTGTTTCTTACAGAAAGGAAGAGTCAGACCTCGAGAAGGCCCTCTCGCTTCAACTGCAATTCCAGGTCTTGGGGGACGGTGGCCGCGGATTTCGCGTCGGCGAGCGTGACGAGGCCATCACGGTAGAGCTTCACGAGGGCTTGATCGAACGTCTGCATCCCGTAGTAGCCCGACTCGGAAACGATGTCCAAGATCTCGTGCGTCTTCTCGGGATCCACAACACAGTCGCGGATACGACCGTTCATGACCATGACCTCGAGTGCGGGGGCCCGGCCCCCACCGATCTTCGGAAGAAGCCTTTGCGTCACGACTCCAACTAGGGAACCGCCCAGCGACACGCGGATCTGTTTGTGTTGGTGCGAGGGAAAGAAGTCGATGATGCGGGTGACCGTCTCGGCGACGTTCGTCGTATGCAAGGTCGCTAGAACGAAGTGTCCCGTCTCCGCCGCCTGCAGGGCCGCGCCCACGGTCTCGGTGTCGCGGATCTCTCCAACGAAGATGACGTCCGGATCCTGGCGCATCGCGGCGCGGAGAGCGGGAAGGAACCCGTTCGTGTCCTGGCCCACCTCGCGTTGGGTGACGATCGACTTCTCGTCTCGATGCAATATCTCGATCGGATCCTCGATCGTCAGGATGTGACAACGACGGGTCTGGTTGATGTGCTTGATGATCGCTCCGCACGTCGTGGTCTTTCCCGATGAAGTGGGGCCGGTGATGAGGAGCAAACCGCGGTGCGCGTTCGCCAGCTGCTCGACCGCAGGCGGAAGAGCCAGCTCCTTGAAGTCGGGCGCGCCGGGGAGGATCCGCCGCGCCGCGATCCCGATGGAGCCGCGCTGCCGGTGGATGTTGACTCGGAAACGACCTAACCCGGCGACCGAGTAAGCGAAGTCGACTTCGCCGTCTTCCTCGAGAGTGATCCGCTCCTTGTCGTGCATCATCGCGTTGGCGAAACGGAGCGCTTCTTCTGACTGGAGCATCGGGTAATCGACGACCTCTAGCTCGCCCGAGACCCGAACCATGGGTCGAGAGCCGACCTTCGCGTGCAGATCCGACGCTTTCACTGCGACGGTGTAGCGCAGCATGTCGTCGATGTGTGGCTCGTCGCCCTCGAATTGCAACGGCGGAAGAGGTTCTTTAGTCGCATGATTGACGACGGGAGGGGGCGCAGTGTTCCCAGCCGTCGATGGAGCGGGCGGTGGCGGAACGCTAGATGTCTCCGCGGGCGAGGACGTGCCCAGGGGATTCGTCAACCACGATTCAACTTCCCCCTGGTTGGAGGATGACCCCGACGTATCCATCCCCGCATTTTGTCACGCTTGTCACCGAGTCAAACCTACTTCGACGTCGCTCCCGCTGTCAGGGCATATTCGGCGGCGGTGTCGAAGTCCATCTTGCGTCCGCTCTCCCATTCGAACTGGAACGCTTCGGGTCCAAGAAGTTCTTCTGCTGCTCTCACCCGGGCTTGTAACTTCGAGTAAAAGGGGTCGCCGAGCGGCGAGCCGAGCTGAGATCTGATCTCCGAAGCCGCGCCGTACAACTTCGCGGCGCGAGACGCATCGCCTTTGAGTATTGCGATCTCGGCAAGCGATTCGATCTGCGTCGTGGCGATCCCTCGGAGATGGTTGGTGGCCAGCAGCATCAGCCCTTGCTTGATCTTGGACTCACCTTCGTCGAGAGCACCCCGAAAGGCGTAGCGACGTCCGAGGTTTCCCAGCGCCATCCCAAGCTCTTGTTCGGTTCCCGCGCGCCGCGCCGCTCCGACACCTTCCTCGAACATCTCGTCGGTCACCTCTTCCATCTCCATCCCGGTCGCCAGCCAGCACATCGCGTTGTACGTGACCGACAGACCCCACGTGTCCCCCGCCTTCTCGAACAACGCGAGGCTCTCGCGATACCGCGGCATCGCTTCCTCCGGTTGCCCCAATCCCGCCTGCACGAGGGCCAGCGGCAGTTGGCAGAGGGCGACCCCGATCTCGTCGCCGAGACTCCGGAAGGTCTCGAGCGATTCCAGGAACAAGGTGAGTGCGGTTCCGTAGTCGAGCTGCCAGAACGCCATGACCCCGGATACGGCCGAGGCTCGAGCCCTCCCCAGGTCGGAAAGCCGGTCGCCGTGGGACAGGACCTCTTCCATCCAGCGGCGGCCCTCGGCCAGATAGTCCCTGACCCACCAGAGGAGCCATAGGACCCATCCCGCGTCCGCCGCCTTGTCGAAGTGCTCGTGGTCGATACACCACCGCAGCGTCGCTCGGATGTTGTCGTTGTCGTTGTCGATGCGATCGACCCATTCCTGCTGCCTGGAGCTTCGCAGACCCTCATAGGACGAATCCAAGAGGTCGAGGTAATACGTCGACCGTCGTTCTTCGATCAGCTCGCGATCCTCGAGCGCGTGGAGACGTTCGGCCGCGTACTCGCGGACCGTCTCGAACATCGCGAAGCGAGGCTCCCCGTCCGTGGCTATCTGCCTCACGAGCGAGTTCTCGACGAGAGCTTCTGTGCCCTCGAGGACGGAACGCTCGCCTCGGGGGTCGCAGATCGTCTCTGCCGCGTCGAGTGTCCACCCGCCGCGGAACACACCGCACCTGATGAAGAGAGCGCGTTGTTCTTCTTTGAGAAGATCGAAGCTCCACTCGACCGCCGCACGTAACGTGTGGTGACGTTCCGGAAGGTCGCGATCTCCCGTGGTCAGCAACGAGAGCCGATCGTCGAGCCGTTGCAGCATCGAGGCCGGACTAAGAACGCGGGTGCGCGCCGCCGCCAACTCAATCGCCAAGGGCAAACCGTCGAGCCTCGTGCAGATCTCCGCTACCGCCGAAGCGTTCTCCTCCGTCAGAGTGAAGCCTCGACCGATCTTCTGAGCGCGCGCCACGAATAGCCGCACGGAAGGGATCTTCGAGATGGCTTCGAGATCGCGCTCTTCGGTCGGCGGGACGCTGAGAGGCGGTACCGGGAACTCGTGTTCCGCACGCAAGTTGAGCCGGACCCTGCTCGTGATGAAAAACTTCACGTGGGGGCACTCCTCGATCAGATGGTTTATATCGAGGGCCGCATCGACCACTTGCTCGAAGTTGTCGATAAGAAGAAAGGTCCTGCGATCCTTCAGGTACGCGACGAGCGACACCAACGGCGAAGCCGCGCCGCTCTCTTGCAAACCCATCGCGTGAAGCATGGTTGCCGGCACCAGGCCGGGATCCGTTACCGCCTCCAGCTTGACGAGATGAGCCCCGTCGGGGAAGCGGTCCTGCACCCGTCGTGCGGCGTCGAGAGCGAGGCGACTCTTGCCTATCCCTCCGGGGCCGGTCAGCGTGACGAGAGGCACCTCGTCGTTCAGAAGCAGCTCCTCCAATCGGGCCATCTCTTCGTCTCGTCCCACCAGTTCGTCGACCACTAGAGGGATGTCCCACGAGTCCGGGGTCGACAGGGCTGAGTCGGGAGCCTCGCTCGACACCGACACGAAACGCTCGGTCAGGAGCATCGCCAGATCCTGCTGGACGAGCTCTTCCAGCTCTTCCGCGCTTTCGAACCTCCTATAAGAGAGGTCTCCCCCTTCGAGTTTCCCGAGCAGCTGCGTGAGTCGCTCGTCGCGCTGTGGTGCAGGCTCCTTCACGTAGATGAGTTTGGGAAGCGGCGCCGCCAGCTCGAACTCATCCTCGAGACCCGATATCTCCATCTCGGGCGCGACCCAGCCCCCG
>JAXDJP010000013.1:0-3057 GCA_034665645.1 Actinomycetota bacterium
AGTTGGTCGAAGCTCTCGGCCGTAGGGAGCGCAAACATGAGGTCTGCATCACCCTTCAGCACTCTGCCAGCCATCTCGTCTAGATCGCTGCCGAGCTTCCAGACGATCCGGTCGGGAAATCCCTCGGGCCTCGCGGCCTCGGACCACGACCTGAACTGAGGGTTACGCGACAGCACGATCCTCTCTCCGTCGACGAACGACTCGATGACGTAAGGCCCCGTCGCAGGAATGGCTCCGTTTCCTAGATCGTCCGGAGTCTCCGCGGGGACGGCGAACGCGAACGGCAACGCCAACTTGTAGAGGAAGTCAGGGTCCGCCTTAGTGAGGCGGAACGTGACGGTGCCGGTGTCGTCGTCCGTAAGGATCCCGTCCGACAAGTCACAGGCCTTCGCGGGCTCGCATTCCTCCGCGCCGACGATGCTGGTGAAGAACTGGACTCCTCCGGAGCGATTCCCGTCGCCGTCGATCTGCGCGAACACGCGCTCGATCGCGCGTCGGAAATCTTCAGGGCGAAGTGAGCTGCCGTCGGAGTATCGGATGCCGGGGCGAAGATGGAACGTGTACGTCTTGCCATCCGGGCTGGGCTCCGGCAGCGACCGAGCCAGATTCGGCACGAGTGTGGTTCCGTCGATCCCACCCGTACGGCGGAAACCCACCAAGCCGTCGTTCGTCAGCGTCGAGATCGCCCAGCTCTGGGCGTAATAACCGAGGGCCGGATCGAGATCGCCCAGTAGATCAACGCCTCCCCAGACGGTGAGCGTCCCGCCGCGGTGAGCGGCGGCGGACCCACGGACGCTGACCCACATGGCGTCTTCGCCGACACCGAGAGCGCCGGCGTCGGGTCCAAGCTCGATCTTCTCGCGGGAACCGGAAGTGATATCGATGCGGCTCACGGATCCAAGTGATCCGTCGGCGACCCACACGGATCCCTCGGTGAGGGCCAGATCCGTGGGCTCACCATCAACCTCGATCGTCTGCGCTACGGAGTCGCCTCCGGGATCGATCCGAGAGACGGTTCCGTCCTGCGTGTTGGCCACCCAGATGCCGGAAGGCCCCGAAGCGATCGCGAGCGGGCCTTTCCCCACCCTCGTTTGCTGAACCTCGTTCTGTGCCGGATCGATCCGCGAGATGGTGTCCGAGGCCGCGTTCGCAACCCAAACCGCGTCATCACCTATCGCAACATCGACGGGTCGATCGCCCACGCCGATCGTGGCCAGAAGGTCCCCAGTGCGGGGATCGATCCGCGAGACCGAAGCGCCGAAGCTATTCGCCACCCATACGCCGCCGAAACCAACCGCGATCCCGGCGGGTCCACCGGGGACATCGATAGTCTCGACAACGGTTTCCGTCTCCGGGCTGATACGGGAAACGGTGGAGCTGCCGCCGTTGGAGACCCACACCGAACCTTCACCTACCGCGATGCCGGATGGCTCGGCGCCGACGGGGATCGTGTTCCGGACCGTCATCGACTCTCGATCGATCCGCATCACGACACCGCGGTCCGGGACCGTCACCCAGACGCCCCCTGCGCCGACGGCCACATCGCCGGGTCTCCCGTCGAGAGAGACCGACCCCTCGACCTTCCCACTGACGAGGTCAACCATCGCCAGAGCGTCGCCGGTGATTGGGTCCGCAGAGCCTTCGCCGACCAGCAGCGTGATCGGGACAACAACCGTTGCGGCGAGCGCCAAGGCGATCGCGGCGGCCCACAGTGGGTGCCTTCGCGCCAGCCGCACCGCGCCGGACCCGCGCGCAGGCTTACCCTGGGTCAAGACCCGGATACGTTCGGCCGGATCGCTTCCTTCCGGGATCGCTCGGAACACACGAACTCGATCCTTCAGACCCTTGAGTTGAAGTTCGCCCCGATCGACCAGGCGAACTCCCTCTACTGTCCGAGCAAGAAGGACGACGCCCTGACTGACGAGGACCTCGCCCGGGCCGGCGCGCCCGCACAGGCGAGAAGCAAGGTTGAGGGCCCCGCCGCGGTAACCGCTTTCGTAGGGGACCGCCTCCCCCGCGTCAAGCCCGATGCCAACGGGGAGCGGCAACCTGGGATCGGCCTCCGTTTCCTCCAGGAACCTTTGTTGCAATGACGTCGCCGCGTGTATCGCCCCGCGCGCTGAGTCAAACTCGGCGAGCACCTCATCGCCCCGAAGCTCGATCACCGCGCCGCCCTCGTCGTTGATGACCTCGCGGGCGATCGCGGCAAAACGCGCCGCGAGCTCAGTCCCCTCCTCGTCCCCTCGCTCCTGAGTGAAGGACGTGTAACCCCGCACGTCAGCGATAAGGAAGGTACGGATGCCGGGCCGCTTCTCAAACGGCACGGCGGGGTCAAGCCCCATTTCGCCTCCCAAGAAGCCCTGCGCCCATTGCGCGTCTTCGGCGCTCTTCGTAAGAAAGAGGCTAGGTGCCCGTTGTCCTACCCACAACCCGGTTCGAGAGGATTGCTGGCTTGGCCCGCCTGACCGCGGCTTATCAGGACACCTTTCAGCGCCTACTTTGAGGCTGTGGCTCCGATAACCTCTCTACCAGCACAGATACACGAGCGCCCGTAGCTCAGTCTGGATAGAGCGTCGGACTTCTAATCCGCAGGCCGCAGGTTCGAATCCTGCCGGGCGCGCTGAGACGAGACTTCCTCACGAGACTTCACACGTGCTCGCTATGAGTTCGCCCATCTATGTAGCAAGAAAACGACAGCACTTCTTAGATCGAGACGCTCCGTCATTTTCAGATGTTGCGCTGACATACTCAGGCGGTGGGCCATTCCCATAGTCATTCACCATCGGAGATCAGGGTCTCGTCGCGCATGCAGCGACTCCTTGTTACCGCGCTCATTCCGTTCCTGCTCGCAACCGCAGTCGGATTGGTCTTGCTATGGCCCCAAGGAAAGAACCTCGACATCCAAACCGGATTCCCGGCCAAGGAGCTGAAGGCATCTGTCGCAGGAGTTGAATCCAAGGTTTGTCCCGACATTCCGGGCCAGGAGAACTTCACCTGCCAGCACGTCACCGTTCGGATCGAAGAAGGCGAAGACGCTGGGGACACCTTCAGCTTTGA
>JAXDJP010000014.1:0-2531 GCA_034665645.1 Actinomycetota bacterium
AAGGTCTTTCCAACAGTAAGAAGCAACGTCTGACGATCCCCATCGAGAAGGCCAAGACCGACGCGACCCGGGAGCGCAACGTCGAAAAAGCCGTTAAGGCGCTGCAGGAGGAGGGGATCTGACCGAGGCCCTCTACTCACCGAGCCGCTCGGCGGCAACACGCTTCGGCACGACCATCCGCCACGCTTCGAGGACGATCTCGCTCACCTCGTCGGGATCGATCGCGGCGAGCCGAACGACCACCCAGTTGTAGCGCTGGTCCGAGATCTTGGGCATAAGGAACTTCTCCGGATCGGCCGCTATCAGGGCTTCGCGCTCCTCCTTCGGGAAGGCGAAACCCATCATCGTCTCGTCACGCGAGAAAGCCAGGTAGACGAGGCGACCGACGCGAAACTTGACTCGATCTCGAACCAGAACCTCGTAACTCCTGGGCAAAGTGGCCGCAAGGGCGCGTATCTCTTCGATCGTCACCACGACAGATGTTCCATTCAGACGAGGGTCGCGATGAGTTTTGGGTCCCACCGTCGTCATAGAGTATCGAGGAGTGCAAAGAGAGGAGCATCGCCCGCGATGAGTGAGTTGACGGCGTCCCACGACCGCGACGGCGGGACCGCGACGCTTGCCAGGGAGGACCTCGAGCGCCGCCTGGAAGAGCACCGTAAGGAGCTCACCGCCTACTGCTACCGGATGCTCGGCTCGACCTTCGAGGCCCAAGACGCGGTGCAAGAAACGCTTCTTCGGGCGTGGCGGAACCTCGATCGTTTCGAGGGGCGGTCGACCCTCAAGACGTGGCTCTACCAGATCGCCACCAACGTTTGCCTCGACATGCTGAGTGGGAACGAGCGCAGGGCTCGGCCGATGGACCTGGGCGCGGCCAAGACCGCAGACGGCCCCTTGGGCGACCCCCTCCCCGAGGTGACGTGGTTGCAGCCAATCCCCGACTCCCACGTGTTACCCGAAGCCTCCGATCCGGCCGAGATGGCCGTGGCCCGCGACACGATCCGCCTCGCATTCGTCGCTGCGATGCAACATCTTCCGCCCCGTCAGCGAGCGGTGTTGATCTTGCGCGAGGTGCTGCGATGGAAGGCGAACGAGGTCGCCGAGTTGCTCGAGACCTCGGTCGCGTCGGTGAACAGCGCGCTCCAACGAGCGCGCGCCACCCTCGAGAGCAACGGTGTCACTGACACGGAACCGCTCAAGCCGATGGACGCGGAGCAGCAGGCGCTTCTGGCTCGTTACGTCGACGCGTTCGAGCGCTATGACATGGACTCATTGACGTCACTCCTGCACGAAGACGCGACTTTCTCGATGCCTCCGTTCGCTCTGTGGCTGCAGACGCACGAAGACATCGTGCGGTGGTGCATGGGACCCGGGATCGGTTGCCTCGGCTCACGTCTGATCCCGCGGGTCGCGAATGGAACGCCTGCGTTCGGGCAGTACAAGCCCGGGGAGAACGGGAAACTCGAACCGTGGTCGCTCCAAGTAGTCGAGATCTCGAACGGAGAGATCGTCGGTCTCAACTTCTTCTTGGACACCGATACGCTCTTTCCGATATTCGGTTTGCCGCCCTATCTCGAGGCCTAGTCGCTCTAACTATCTGAGGATGTCGGCGAGGCCTGCGAGGGCAAGCAGTTCCCGCAGCTCCGGTGACGCATTTCGCAACCGCATCTCGCGCCCAATGCGTCGCGCCATGAGTTGCAACCTCGCCAACGCGTCCAGTGCCTCTCCATCCGGTGATCCCAGATCCCTCACGTCGCAGATGACGACCGTGACTTCGCTCGCCTCGGCGATCCTTCGTACGCGAGCGCAAAGGGCGTCGATATCCGCGCGCCTTATGGGGCCGATGATCGCCACAACGACGTTCTCTTCGGGAGACGGTCGCGGAGGTGCCCCGGGCGGTGTCGACGCTGGTTTGGGTGCGGCCAAGCCGCCGCTCCTTTCGCTGGATCTTTATCGGTGTAGACGGGCTCGGCGCTCGAAACTCATCGGCGGACAACGGATCCGGGCAGCGCAGGAATCGCACGACGAAATATTCGACGTGGCCGATTAGTTCTTCGTCTCACCCGGGTCTTAACCTTCGAAACGACAAGAGACGGAACCCGGCACTTAGGTTCTTCGCTATTGCTCGAACTTCAGAAGAGAGGTGACGCAGTGAACGACATGATTCGGACCGCAGGGCTGGTGAAGCGCTACGGCAAGGTGCTCGCCCTTGATGGTCTGGACCTGATCGTCCCGAAAGGAACGGTTCTGGGACTGCTCGGTCCGAACGGGGCCGGGAAGACCACGGCCGTCCGCATCCTGACTACCTTGTTGGAGCCCGATGAGGGAACGGTCGAAGTTGCGGGTCTTGACGTCCGAAAGGACCCCGAGAAGGTTCGCGAACGGATCGGACTGTCCGGACAGGCGGCCGCGGTCGACGAGAATCTGACCGGTTACGAGAACCTCGACATGGTCGGGCGTCTGTACCACCTGGGGCGTCAGAGGTCCAAGGAACGAGCGCGAGAGCTGCTCGAGACCTTTGCCCTTTCCGA
>JAXDJP010000015.1:0-4187 GCA_034665645.1 Actinomycetota bacterium
CGGGTCGAAGCATCGATGGAGTTGACGAAGACCGGCATGCCGAGCGATATGCCGAGACCTCTCCTCTGTCCGATCGTGTAGTTGCCGATCCCGCGGTGCTCGCCGATGACGTTCCCTCCGGCATCCAGGATGGCTCCGGGATGAGACGCCTCGGGAACGTTCTCCCGCATGTAGCCGCCCACGTCACCGTCTCGCACGAAACAGATCTCCTGAGAATCCGGCTTCGCCGCCGTTCGAAGACCGAGGTCGGCGGCGATCCGACGCGTCTCGGACTTCTCCATCTCCCCGATCGGGAAGAGGCACCGGGCGAGCTGTGCTTGCGACAGCATCCACAGGACGTACGACTGATCCTTGTTCGCGTCGACGCCGCGCAGCAGACGGTAACGACCCGAGTCGGAGCGAATGCGAGCGTAGTGCCCGGTTGCCAGGTACTTCGCGCCGAGGGCATCGGCCTTTTCGAGCAACGCGTCGAATTTGATCCACTGATTGCACCGAACGCACGGATTGGGAGTTCGCCCCGCGGCGTAGTCCTCTCGGAAGTTACGCACCACGGAGTCTTCGAAACGTTCGGCGAAATTGAGGACGTAGAACGGGATCCCCAGCGCGTCCGCCACGCGGCGAGCGTCGTCCGCGGCCCCCAAGTTGCAGCACCCAGACGCATTGTTCTCTGCTTCACCGCGCCATAGCTTCAGCATGATGCCGGTGACGTCGTAGCCGCGCTCCACGAGAAGAGCGGCCGCGACGGACGAGTCGACGCCGCCCGACATGGCCACCACGACGCGCTCTCTTTCGGAGGCGAAAGGCGTTGAGGTCACGCCGCTCTCCTGGCCCGTCTCAAAGCCTCCGGCAGCGCGTCGAGAACGGCGTCAACATCGGCGTCCGTCGAGGAACGACCCAGCGACAACCGCATGCTGCTGCCGGCTCTATCGACGCTCATCCCCATGGCACTCAGCACGTGCGAGGGATCGATCGCTCCGGACGCGCAAGCGGAGCCCGAGGAGCATGCGATCCCAGCCCGATCGAGTAACAACAGCAGGGTTTCGGCATCGGCTCCTCCGAAGGCGAGGTTCAGATTCCCTGGGATGCGCCGCTCGAGGTCGCCGTTCACCTGGATGTCGGGGTCGATCGAGCGGATCCCGGCGAGCAAGCGATCTCGCAACCGCGCCAGTCGCTCGGCCTTCTCCCCAACCTCTTTCGCGGCGATCTCCGCGGCCACGCCGAAACCGACGATGCCCGGCACGTTCAACGTGCCCGACCGAAGGCCGCGCTCCTGCCCGCCGCCGTGGATGACAGGCGAGACGGGAGTGCGCGCCTTTATGAAGAGCGCACCGACCCCCTTGGGACCTCCGAGCTTGTGGGCCGAGAAAGCGGCGAGGTCGACGTCCCAGGCGCGCACGTTCACGGGCACGCTCCCGAGAGCCTGTACCGCATCGGTGTGCACGAGCACGCGCTCGTTCGTCTCCCTGACGGCGGCCGTGATCGTCTCGATGTCCTGCACCGTCCCGACCTCGTTATTGACCGTCATCACCGAGGCGAGCACCGTCGACGGCCGGACGGCCTCCGCTATAGCCGTAGGGCCGACGTGCCCGGTGGCGTCGACGGGCGACACCGTCAGTTCCCAGCCGGCTGCCTGGAGCGACTCGGCGGTCTCGAGAACGGCGTGGTGTTCGAAGGCGGTAACGATCAGATGGTCTCCGTTGCCCCGCCGCTTATGCGCGGCCCCTTTGAGCGCCAGGTTGTCGGCCTCGGTGCCGCCCCCCGTGAAAACGATCTCGGACGGGTCGGCGCCGATCGCCAGCGCCACGCGGTCGCGCGCGTCGTCGACGAGTTGGCGCGCCTTGCGGCCGGGTCCGTGCAGAGACGACGGGTTACCGAAGTCGTTCTCCAGGCAGGCCAACATGGCCTCCCGAACCTCGTCCAGGACCGGCGTCGTGGCGGCGTGATCTAGGTAATGCATCCCATCAGGATACGGGCGGACGGCGACGATAAAGCCGCTCATACAATCTCCCCGATGAGGGCCATCCGCAGGCATCTAACCCTTGCAGTGATGGCGTCTTTACTGGTCGCGGCGTCGTGCTCCCCCGCGGCCGAGGAGCGGCGGCCCCCGCACCCGAACGTCCTGATAATCGTCACCGACGACCAGCGACCGACCGGAACCATGGACGTCATGCCGAAGACGCTGCACCGGTTGGGGGACGGAGGCGTGACCTTCGACCGGGCGTATGTCACGACGCCCGTCTGCTGTCCGAGCAGGGCGTCGATCCTGACCGGGCAGTACGTCCACAACCACGGCGTCCGGACGAACGACGACGCTCTGAAGTTGAAACCCGAGCACCTGCTGCAGACGTACCTCCAGGGGGCCGGGTACCGAACGTCGATCGTTGGGAAGTACCTCGTGCATCCCGGTCCGTACGACGATCCCGACAACGCGGCGATCGATCCGCCGCACTTCGACGACTGGAGAACGTTCCTCGGGGGCTACCGGCACACGCTTTTCAACGTGAACGGCGACCTCCAGACGATCGACGAATACGCCACCAGATACATCGCCGACTCGGCGGTCGATCTTCTAGACGACTACGAGCAAGACGACGCGAAGCCGTGGCTCTTATACGTCGCGCCCTTCGCACCGCACTATCCGTGGATCCCCGCCACCCGCTATCGCGACGCCGAGCTCCCACCTTGGGACCCGCCCCCCTCCGTGCAAGATCCGGAAGCGAGATCGAAACCGGCGTGGGTCCGGAAAGCACGCATACCGCCGGATCGAAGTGTCAAAGCGCGCAATCACCAGTTGCGCACATTGATGTCCGTAGACGACCTCGTCGAACGCGTGCTCGCGAAGGCGGACGACCTAGACGAGAGCCAGGACACGCTCGTCATGTTCCTGTCCGACAACGGCTACCACTGGGGCGAACACGGGCTCGGCGAGAAGAGCAGTCCCTATCTCGAGTCCGTCGGCGTGCCGTTCTTCATGCGCTGGCCCGGTCACCTCGCGGCCGGGACCACCGACGATCGGATCGTGGCCAACATCGACATCACACCGACGATCCTCGACGCGGCTGGCGTGGAACCGACCGGCCCCATCGACGGTCACTCGCTCCTCGCCGATGGAGCGAGACGAGAGCTCTTGATCGAGCACTGGAAGGAGGCCGAGCTGAACCTGAAGGTTCCCTCGTGGACCGGCCTCATCACCCGAAGCGGGGAGTACATCAGAACCCCGGAGGCGGGGGGCGCGTTCGAGGAGTACTACGACCTCGGAGCCGACCCCTACGAACAGCGCAACCTCGCGGCGCAGAGGGGACGGAAGATCCCCCTCGACGACCTGCGCGAGCGCCTGCGAGCGGCTCGCTCCTGCCGTGGGGCGTCGTGCCCGTGAGCCGGATTCTTACGGCGGATTAAGGTCGTTCCGCCCAGAAGTCAGCTAAGGTTCATCCGAGCGCCCTTTGAGGGCGCCTTTAACTATCGAATCTCGAAGGGTGGATCTGATGAAGGACGCGAAATCTCGGATATTCCTCGTAACGATCTTGGTTCTTGCGTTCTCTGCGATGGTTCTCCCCGTCGCCAACGCTTACATCGATGCGTCGTCCGGCAGCTACATCATCCAGATGCTCGTCGGCGGACTTCTCGGTGTGGGGTTGGCCATCAAGGTCTTCTGGCACAAGATCACCGGCCTCTTCACGAAGCGCGACACGGCGCCCGGTAAAGAGGAGCAGCCCACCGCTCCGAAGTGACCGAACCTTCAACCCTTCCCAGCTCTTTCCGGGACCCCAGCGGCTTCCTCTTCACCAACGACGGGGTTCTTTACCGGCAGGTGAACGCGGTTCACGCGTCCGATTACGACGCGCTCTTCTCGTCGGGCCTTTACGAGGCGCTGACCGCGGAGGGCTTGTTGATCCCCCACGACGAGGTGCCTGCGGAGTCCGCGGGGGCCGAGGGCGCGTACAAGGTCCTTAGGCCCGAGGTAGTCGATTTCATCTCCTATCCCTACGAGTGGAGCTTCGGTCAGCTGAAGGACGCCGCCTTGGCGACACTGGCGATCCAGAAGATCGCACTCGACAAGGGGATGTCTTTAAGGGACGCCAGCGCTTACAACATCCAGTTCCATCGCGGCCGCCCCGTGTTGATCGACACGCTTTCCTTCGAACAGCTTAAAGAGGGCGCTCCGTGGATCGCCTACCGCCAGTTCT
>JAXDJP010000016.1:0-2643 GCA_034665645.1 Actinomycetota bacterium
GATGCTTTCCGAGGGGTGCTGTATCCACTTCTCGCCGATCCTTCCGCTGGAGGTTGGACCGCGCTGCAGTCGTGGGACCCCGAGGCCGGACGAGGGGCCCTGCTCGCCTTCCGCCAACAAGCCGGCGCCGATAACCAGACGATCGCGCTGCGGAACGTGCCCCCGGGACGCACCTTTGACCTTTACGAAGCACCGAGCGGCGCATTCGTAAGAACGGTCACTTCGACAGAGCTATCGAGCGGGCTCACGATCACGCTCCCGGCTACCAACACCGCGAAGGTCCTCCTGATCCAACCCCGCACGTAAGAGGACGGCGTCAGTCGGCCCCAGCGCTCTCGATGAATCGCGCCGCGACCTCCGCGGCCTCGTCGTCGCCCAGCGCAGCGAGGCTTCTCCAGGTGTGGAAGTCGGCCGCGACCGCTGCGGCGGCTTCGACCCGATCCCGCCGCCGACCTCTCACCTTCGGCTTCCCCGCGAGGATCTTCCGCACCTCCGATAGATACCGGCCGAGACCGTTGGCGATGATGTTTCCGAGGGCCGGCATCGTCTCTGCGTCGCGCAGGACGTTCGCGGTCATCGGTTCCGTTTCCCGGTACCAGCTGTAGAGCTGACGAAGGGCGATCCGCAGTCTCTCGGCGTCGTCGTCCACCGCTACCCACCCCTTTACGTCAGGCGGGGGATGCAGCGCCCTCCAGTGGGCTGAGCAAGACGCCAAGAGTGAGACCTCGTCGGGGAAGTGGTTGTAGACGGTGGCGCGCCGGACCCCAGCACGCTCGGCGACGTCGGTGATCGTGGTCGCGGAGGGTCCCACGGTCCGATGCAGTTCCACCGTGGCTTCCGTGATCTTGCGGCGCGTCTCATCGAGCGCCGCGGCTCGCTTCTTCATCTCGTACTTGCGGGTTCCATCCGATTTCATTGGACACAATGATAAGCGAATTTGACACCCCGACCCCAGTGAGCTAATAATCATTAGACATCCTGTAAAACGAAAGGAATGTCGATGGAAACCACGGTCCGACATGTACTGGCACCCGGCCAAGGCGAGGCCGTGAACCTCTTGGCGCTGGGAGTGCGCTTCATGATCGACGGCGCTGCGACCGGAGGCAACTTCAGCCTCGTCGAGCACCCGCTGCCGCCCCGAGCACTCGGATCTCCCGTTCACACTCATCGCAACGAAGACGAGTACTCGTACGTGCTCGAGGGCCGCGTCGGCGTGCAGCTCGGCGATGACGTGATCGAAGCAGGTCCCGGCGACCTCGTTTTCAAGCCCCGCGGAGTAGCGCACGCTTTTTGGAACGCTGGGGATCAGCCCGCCCGCCTGCTCGAGATCATCTCGCCGGCCGGGTTCGAGAACTACTTCCGAGAGATGGCGCCTTTGCTCGCTGCTGCCGATCGTGACGAAGCGGCGCTCGGCGAGGTCGTTTCTCGCTACGAGCTGGACATCGATTTCGCCACCATCCCCCTTCTCGCCGAACGGCACGGTCTACGACTCGGATAACCCTTGTGAACTAGTCCTCCCGACCCCCCTTGCGAGGGCGCTTCCACCCGTCGATAGTTGTGACGACCTGAGTTGCATCGGGAGGGTGCCGTGGTTGAGGAGATCGCACGACCTAAGGTCGAAGCATCGGTCCTTACCTTCCTGATCGCAGACGTGCGCGGCTACACGAAGTTCACTCAGGAGCGGGGAGACGCAGCCGCAGCGAAGCTCGCCAAACGGTTCGCCGACCTGGCGCGCGAAGCAACGGAGGCTCGCGGCGGGAAAGTGATAGAGCTTCGCGGCGACGAGGCCCTCGCCGTTTTTCGATCGACGGATCAAGCGGTGCGGGCAGCCGTTGAATTTCAGGCCACGTGTTCTGAAGAAAGCGAGAACGACCCCGAATATCCGCTGCCGGTAGGGATCGGGATCGATGTGGGAGCTGCTGAGCCCGTAGAAGACGGATACCGGGGTGTGGCTCTGAACATGGCAGCGAGACTCTGTTCGCAGGCTTCCGCCGGCGAGGTGCTGACCACGACGAACGTAGTGGAAGGGTCGGGCATCGACGCGGACGAGGTTCGCTTCGAGCGCAAGGGCCCCGTCTCGCTCAAAGGATTCTCACAACCCGTTGAAGTCGTGCAGGCAGTTTCAGCCGCCGATCGGATGCACGGTGCGCGCCCCGCGAGATCCCAGGAAGAACGACTGCCTCTGGAGTTCGATGTCGCTACTCCGCTCGTCGATCGCGAGCACGAGATGCACTGGCTTTTTGGGACGTGGAGATCCGTGCGGCGCGGTAGGGGAAGGCTTTTATTCCTGTCGGGGGATGCACAGATCGGCAAGACTCGGCTCGCTGCCGAGTTCGGCACGCGCGTGTTCGAGGATGGAGGGCGCGTCGTTTACGCGGGTCCGGGAGGAGCGGCAACGGCGATCGCGCTGCGCGCCATCGACGATGCGACGAAGAGTTCGGAGCCGACTCTCCTTGTAGTCGACGATGGTGACTTCGCCGGCCCCGAGGTGGCAACCGCCCTTGCAGGTGCACTCGACGAGATTTCGAATAAACCGGTCCTCATCCTGACGTTGTTGCGCGATGCAGCAGGCGATCGAGCGTTTTCGTCGCTAGTTGAGAGGGCCGACTTTCGAGGCGATGCACACGCGAAACTCGGCCCGTT
>JAXDJP010000017.1:0-2980 GCA_034665645.1 Actinomycetota bacterium
GCACGCCAGCGCCACATCCTCGATCGCCATCTGCGAGGGACCGTCCTCACCGATCGAGATGCCCGCGTGACTGCCCACGAGCTTCACGTTCTGGTTGGGGAACGCGACCGACATGCGGATCTGGTCGAAGGCGTTCGACATCAGGAACGTCGAGAAGGACGCGGCGACGGGGATCTTCCCGGCCCCCGCCAAGCCCGCGGCGACGCCGACCAGATTGGATTCGGCGATCCCCACGTTGAAGAAACGCTTCGGGTACTTTTCCTTGAAGTGATTGGTGAACGTCGAGTTGTTCACATCGCCGTCTACGACCACGACGCGTTCGTCGCTGCCGATCTCCGCGAGCGCTTCTCCGAAGGCCTCGCGGGTCGCCGGCCCATCCTCAAGATCGATGCGCGTGATCCCAAGACTCACAACGACGCTCCTATCTCTTCGAGTGCCTTCGCTTCTTCCTCAGGGGGGATCGGCTTCCCGTGCCATCCACCTTGCTTGGCCTCGAGAAGGGCGACGCCCTTACCCTTGATCGTCTTGGCGATGATGGCTTGTGGTGCCCCGGAAACGTTCCTCGCCCAGTCGAATGCCTCAGCGACCTCGTCGAGAGAGTGTCCGTCGATCTCGGTCACTTCCCACTTGAAGGCGCGGAGCTTGTCGGCCAGCGGACCGAGCGGTTCGATGTTGTCGACGGCGTCCGTCTGCTGGTAGCCGTTGCGGTCGACGATGAGGGTGAGGTTGTCGAGGCCGTGGTTACCGGCGTACATGATCGCCTCCCACACCTGGCCCTCTTCGGTCTCGCCGTCGCCGACCATCACGTAGACCCGGAAGTCGGAGCCGTCGATGCGGGCGGCCAACGCGTGTCCGATCCCGACGGAGAGACCTTGCCCGAGCGATCCGGTTGAGGCCTCGACTCCTCCGACGCGATTCATGTTCGGGTGCCCTTCGAGGGGAGACCCCATCTTGCGCAAGGTCGCCAGTTCCTCGGTGGGGAAGTAGCCGGCTTCGGCGAGGGCCGCATATAGGCCGGGGGCGCCGTGGCCCTTGGAGAGGATGAAGCGGTCGCGCTCCGGAGCGTGGGGGTTCGACGGGTCGTAGCGGAGCACCCCGCCGAAATAGAGGACGGTCAGCAACTCGACCATGGACAGGGACGATGATGGATGCCCGGATGCGGCGGTGGTCGTCGAGGTGACGATGTCTCGGCGCAGGCGCTTGGTGATCGCCAGCAGTTCGTCTTTGTCCCGTGACTTCGTCTCGACCATCTTGCCTCCTTGACGCCCAACTCCGACCGCTCTTTCGACCTATCCAACCACCTCTTAGGATGCTGCGATGCCTAGTGAAAAACAGTCGTTCAGCGCGCCCAAGGGGACCAGCGATCTCCTGCCCCCGGATTCTCTGAAGTGGGGCGCGCTCGTCCGATTGGCGATGGAAACCTTCGCCCGAGCGGGGTATCAGCCGATCGAGACGCCGATCTTCGAGGCCACCGAGGTGTTCGAGCGCGGCGTCGGTGAGACGAGTGAGGTCGTCGGCAAGCAGATGTACACGTTCGACGACCGTGGTGGCCGTTCGCTCACCTTGCGTCCCGAGGGGACGGCTCCGGTGATGCGGGCGGTGCTCGAGCATCTCGTCATCCGAGGCGCCTTGGCCGCCCCCCCGGTGAAACTCGCTTACGCGGGGCCGATGTTCCGGCACGAACAACCCCAGAAGGGACGGATGCGCCAGTTCTCCCAGGTCGGGATCGAGGCGATCGGTTCGGAGGCACCGCTGGTCGACGCCGAGGTTATCGAGACCGGCGCCGCCTTACTCGATGCTCTCGGCGCCGAAACGACGTTGCTGCTCAACTCGATAGGGCACCCCGGCCCCGATTGTCGCGGCGAGTTCCAGCGCGTCCTTGGAGAGTTCCTCAAAGAGCACGAGTCCTCGCTCGCCGAGATCGACAGGGAGCGCACCATCTCGAATCCCATGCGCACCTTTGATTCGAAGGAGCGGGCCACGATCGAGGTCATGAAAGACGCGCCTCTCATCACAGATCATCTATGCGACGAGTGCCGTACCCACTTCGCTACGGTGCGCTCTTTGCTCGACGATCTGAGCGTCGCTTACGAGCTCGATCCACGTCTCGTTCGGGGGCTCGATTACTACACGCGCACTGCGTTCGAGTTCAAAGCTCCAAGTCTCGGGGCTCAGGACACCGTGATGGCAGGCGGCCGCTACGACGGGCTCGCCGAGTCGTTGGGGGGGCCGCGGCTTCCGGGGATCGGCTTCGCCAGCGGTGTCGACAGGTTGTTACTGATCCCCAACGCGCTGGAGGCTGCGCCGTCCTACGACGCGTACGTCATCGCGGCCGGCGAGGATCTCGCCTCCGAGGCGCTGAAGCTGGCAACGAGCCTGCGCAGGAGTGGCTATAGCGTTCTGCTCGATCTGCAGGGACGGAGCATGAAGGGTCAGATGAAGGACGCCGTGCGTTCGGGCGCTCGCTTGGGCATCATCGTCGGAGGCGACGAGCTCGCCGCGGGCGAGGTGACGTTGCGCGATCTAGGGACTTCGACACAGGAACGCGTCCCACTGAGCGAACTCGAAAGTAGGTTGTCGCGGTGAGAGCCTCATGATGCGGACCCACCGGTGCGGAGATCTGCGCGCCGATAGCGAGGGTCAGACCGTTCAACTCTGCGGTTGGGTTCACTCACGGCGCGATCACGGCGGCGTGACTTTCATCGACCTGCGCGACACCTCGGGGCTGATCCAGGTCGTCTTCAACCCGGCTACTTCGGACGACGCGCACGCAGCGGCGCAGGAACTTCGGAGTGAGTACTGCATCAAGGTCACCGGAGAAGTGCGGCCTCGCAAAGAGGGCACGACCAACCCCAAGCTGGCGACCGGCGAGATAGAGGTTGCGGCCCAGGATCTCGAGATCCTGTCGCGGGCAGAGACGCCGCCCTTCCAGGTGGACACGCACCAAGACGTGGACGAGATGTTGCGTCTCCGCTATCGC
>JAXDJP010000018.1:0-3672 GCA_034665645.1 Actinomycetota bacterium
ACCGAGGTAGTCGCGCTGGGGCCCAGCACGGGGGCCGCGACCTACCGGGTTAACGGCAAGGTCGTTCCGGGCTCGATCGAGGCCGACGGCTTGAACACCACGTTCGACATCACCGACGGACACACCGTCATGAACGTCGCTACCGATCAACCGCTGCCGGACACGTTCAAGTCGGGCTCCGAGGTCGTGGCACGAGGTCAGTACGACGGCAACACCTTCGCGGCCCTTGAAGTGATCGCCAAGTGTCCTTCGAAGTTCAAGGCGAAAGCCTGACCCTCACGAACTCATGAAGTCGTTGGCGGGCCTCGGCCACCCCGCTCTGCTGGCGGCCCTCTTCTTCGCAGTCGTCGGCGTGGCGTTGTCGGTTGCCGGCGCGCTCCGTGAACGACGAGATCTTGCGGACGCGGGGGTTCGCGCTATCGGCGCGACGTGCGCGTTCACCCTCCTGGCAGGTGTGTCACTGCTGACCGCGCTGTACGCGCACGACTTCTCGTTGGACTACGTAACGAGCTACTCGTCCCGCTCCCTTTCCTCTCTCTTCACTTTCAGTGCGCTGTGGGGCGGGATGGAGGGATCGCTTCTCTTCTGGACGATGTTGCTGACGGTCTTCTCGACGATCGCCCTGCATCAAGCAAAGGCGCGGAACTCCCGTCTGGTCGCGTGGACGGCCGCGGTCCTCGGTGGGATCGGAATCTTCTTCTTGCTGCTGCTCGTGATGCCTGCCGATCCGTTCACGCGACTCGCCGTCGTTCCCGCAGACGGACAAGGACTGAATCCCTTGTTGCAGTCACCCGGGATGGTCATCCACCCGCCGCTGCTTTACACGGGGTTCGTTGGGTTTTCGATCCCCTTCGCTTTTGCGATGGCCGCGCTTCTCTCGGGCAACTTGGACGACGCATGGTTCACCTCGACGAGACGGTGGACGTTGTTCGCATGGAGCGCTCTGTCGATCGGCATCGTGCTGGGCGGGGCGTGGGCCTACACCGAGCTCGGATGGGGTGGCTACTGGGCGTGGGACCCGGTCGAGAACGCGTCGTTCATGCCGTGGCTGACGGCGACGGCATTCCTCCATTCCGTTGTCATCCAGGAGAAGCGCCGGATGTTCAAGGTGTGGAACGTCTCGCTCATCTTGCTCACTTACGTGCTGGCCGTGTTCGGCACATTCCTGACCCGCTCCGGCATCCTTTCGAGCATCCACACCTTCACCCAGGGGCCGATCGGGAAATGGTTCCTGCCCTTCCTTGCGCTGATGCTGCTCGGAGGCATCACGGTGATCGCGGCGCGCTACGAGTCGCTTCGAAGCACGAACCGTTTCGATTCGCTCCTGTCGCGAGAGTCGGCCTTCCTCGCGAACAACGTGCTGTTCGCGGCGGCGGCGTTGACGGTGCTGTGGGGAACGATCTACCCGGTCGTCGCGGAGGTCATCACGGGCACGCGGCTCTCGGTCGGCCCTCCCTTCTTCAACGCGGTCTTCATCCCCATCGGGCTCGCGCTGATCGGCCTTACCGGACTCGGCCCTCTCGTGTCGTGGCGAAGGACGAGCGGCAAAGCGTTCCGGCGGATCGTGCGCGTACCGCTGGCGGCGGGGGCCGTTGTGGCCATCGGTCTCGGCCTCCTGGGAGTCCACAGCACCGGAGCATTGCTCGCGTTTTCTCTGTGCGCCTTCACCGCGTTCGCGATCGCGGGCGAGTTCGCGCGCGGGAGCAAGACGTATCGAAACAGGGGCCACCAGTGGCCGAGCGCGCTCAACCAGACTCTCTTGAGGAACCGTCGTAGGTACGGCGGTTACGTCGTTCACCTGGGTGTCGTCCTCATCGTGATCGGCTTCGCCGGGAACGCTTTCAAGACCGAACGACACGCGCTCTTGGAACACGGTGAGTCGATGACGGTCGGGTCTTACACGCTCACGTACGAACGGCTGGATTCGTCCGAGACGCCGGAGAAGAGGATCTTCCGCACGACGATCGACGTGTCGCGCGGAGGCTCGCACGTGACGACGCTGCATCCCGAGCGGAACTTCCACATCGCGCAACGACAAGCGCAGTCCGAAGTGACGATCCGCAGCACGCCCGTCGAAGATCTCTACGTGGTTGTGACGTCGATCGATCAAGACGGAGCAGCCGCGGTGCGCGCCTTCGTCAACCCACTCACGTGGTGGATCTGGACCGGGGCCGGCATCATGCTCTTGGGGATCAGCATCGTCCTCCTAGGGAACGCGCCGATGTCGGTCGCGGAGCCCCAACCGTCCAAGGTGAGAGAGCCCGCGGTCGTGGGGGCCGGATGAAGCGCGTCCTCGCTTTCCTTCTTCTCGCGCTCGCGATGGTCGTCGCGCTCGGATCGAGCGCCATCGCGGCTCCCGAAGACGTCGCGAACTCGATCGCCACGCAAGTGATGAGCCCCTACTGCCCGGGAGTGACGCTCCACGACTGTCCATCCGACGCGGCGGTCAAACTCCGCGAACGCATCACGTCGTGGGCCGAGCAGGGGTGGGACAGGGACCGCATCATCGCCAAGCTCAAAGACGAATTCGGCCCCGGCATCGTCGCGGCCCCCCCGAAGTCGGGCAGTGGACTGTTCGCATGGCTCCTGCCGTTAGCGGCGGTCTTGATCGGAGCTCTCCTCTTGTGGAGGCTCCTTGCGCGCTGGACGCATCCACCTGAGGACGGGCCGCCGGCCTCGGTTTCGGCGGAAGACCACCGTCGCGTCGAAGCCGAGATGGCGAAGTTCAGGACGTCGGGATGATCGGCTACGTCGTCGTCGCGGCGCTCGCGATCGGTGTCCTTTATCTCGTCCTCTCCCCACTTAGAAAAGGAGAACGGCGCGACCTGCCGGAACGAGCACTCGCGGTCCAAGACGCAGAGGGACGGAAACGGGCGGCGCTGACGGCGCTCGTCGACCTCGAGACGGAGAGAGAGATCGGGAAGTTGGACGCGCCCGAGTTCGAGACGCTCCGATCCGAGTACGAGGCAGAGGCGGTCGCCGCCCTTCACGAACTCGATGCTCTGGAAGGCGCCGAACCACAGGATGATGACGCGGTGGAAGCCGAGATAGCCCGCATCCGGGCGAACCTTCGATCCTGAATCGCGCAAGGGGCACGGCCTTACGCGGCATCCTTTCCCTGGCATTCGTCCTGGGGGCAACGTCGCCGACCCTGGTGACGCGTGCGCACGCGGCCCCCACGGGAAAGATCGTCGGCCGCGTCATCAACCAAGCGACGCACAAGGGCGAGGCCGGAGTCACCGTGACGCTCAGCCGAGGGACGTCATCGGGAACGGCAGGCACGGAGAAGACGCAGACGAAGTCGGACGGCTCGTATTCGTTCACCGGACTCAAGACCGGCCAAGACCTCTTTTATGCGGTGGACGTTGAGTTCCAAGGTGGTCGTTTCGCGGGCGGCGTGATCTCGCTCCCTTCGAACACGAACAAGACGCCGGTCGTTCAAACCAAGCTTCGCGTCTGGCCCACGACCACGGATCCACAGGTGATCCAGCTGCCCCGAGACGATCTGTTCGCGAACCAAACCGGCGACACACTCGGCATCATCGAATCGGTGACGGTCTTCAACTCGTCGCACAAGGCCTACATCGGACGCGGGCGCGAGAACGGAGGCAAAAGCTCGACGCCGAGCATCGCGTTCTCTCTTCCTAAGAACGTCGCGCTGACGGAGAACGG
>JAXDJP010000019.1:0-20233 GCA_034665645.1 Actinomycetota bacterium
GGCTCTCGGAGACCTAGTCGACTTCCAGCTAGCGAACCGCGGTGAGATCGAAAAGTCTCTGACTTACCTGCCGCTGTTCCTCCACGCGATAGAGGATGCTTCTGTGCCGTGGCGTTCGCCGGATGGACGCTTCTTCTACCGGATCCGTGCCGGCCTCGTGTTGGACAACGTGAGGGCAACGTGGCCGTGCAAGTACGACCTTCCTTTCGAGTACGAACGCATGCCGCACCTCAGGGACAAGCGCGAGGTCATTACCGACGCCCCATGCATCCCGCCCACCGAACCGGACAACGCCACTGCCGCGGCCGCCAAAGCCCTGGTCGGAGCGCTGCAGACCTGGGCGGACGAGAACGCAGCGGGACCGGTTGCCCCCGGGGTGGCTACGGGGCCGGCTGTTGCCGGTTATCAGCCCGCCATCTCGGTCGGGTTCGAGTGGCCGCTCGTGGGTGTGATCACGTCCCCATTCGGGCCCCGCGGCGGCTCGATGCATGAGGGAGTCGATATCGACGGCGTCACTGGGGATCCGATCGCGGCATCGGCGGCGGGCACCGTCATCCTGGCCCGCTACTACTCGGGTTACGGAAACGCAGTGATCATCGATCACGGTGATGGCGTCACGACCCTCTACGGACACATGAGCGCGTTCTCGGTCGCGGAAGGGGACGCGGTCGGGCAGGGACAAACGATCGGGGCGGTCGGCGCGACGGGTCATGCGACCGGCGATCACCTGCACTTCGAGATCCGCGTCAACGGGACCCCGATCGATCCACTTCCGTATCTCCCCGGCGGCTCGATGTACCTGTTGCCGCCGGCGGTTATTCCGGCGGTCTCTCCCGAGGAGACGACTGCGGCAGAAGAACCCCCCAGCTTCGACCTCGGCTCCGGCCCGTTCGGGATCGGGTCTGCCGGCCGCCCCTAAGAGAGCCTTTCTCTCGCCTCACGGTCCCGGGTCGTCGGCTCACGACTGCCGGCGGGCTTTCCGAGAGTGACTTGGCGGGCCTGGGAGAATGGGGCGTATGGGAACGAAGCAGAGGATCAAGCGGCCCGCGGCCGGATCGATCCCTACGCGCCCGGGTTGCTACATGTTTCGGGACGACGTAGGACGGGTGATCTACGTCGGGAAGGCGAAATCCCTGCGGAGCCGGCTGTCGAACTACTTCGCTCAGGAATTGCATCCGAGGACCGCGGCGATGGTCGAGGCGGCGGCCGATGTCGAGTGGATCGTTACCGACACCGAGGTACAGGCCCTTCATCTAGAGCTGGGCCTCATCAAGCAACACCGGCCCCGCTACAACGTCCGTTATCGGGACGACAAGAGCTACCCGTACCTGGCGATAACCCTGGATGAGGAGATACCCAGGGCGCGGGTTATGCGAGGCACGAAGCGCAAGGGCGTCCGTTACTACGGCCCCTTTGCTCACGCGTATGCGATCAGAGAGACCCTCGATCTGTTGCTGCGCACTTTCCCGATGAGGACTTGTTCGCAAGGTGTCTTCGACCGCTGCGCGAGGCGCGGCAAGCCGTGCCTCCTGTATCACATCGAACGGTGCTCCGGCCCGTGCGTGCAAGCCGTAGACGCCGAATCCCATCGACAGATCGTGAAGGAACTATGCGATTTCCTCGACGGCAACACGAAGCCGGTGTTGCGCAGACTCGAGGAAGCGATGCGTACGGCTGCTTCGAACCAGGAATTCGAGGTCGCCGCGAAGATGCGCGACCAGCTCGACAACGTTCGAAAAGCCATCGAGCGCCAACAGATGGTGTCGAACGACCCGATAGATCTCGACGTCATCGGTCTGGTCGAAGATGAACTGGAGGCCGCGTTGCAGGTCTTCTTCGTTCGCCGCGGGCGCGTCACGGGGCGGAAGGGATTCATAGTCGACAAGGTCGAAGAGCTCGAAACGCCAGATCTTCTCGGACGCTTCATCGAACAGCTGTACTCGGAAAACGAGGTGCCCCACCAGGTCCTCGTTCCGGCGGTGCCGTCGGATCTCGATGTGATCGAGGAATGGCTCGCCCAGATGCGCGGGACCGCGGTCAAGGTTCGAGTTCCGAAGCGCGGCTTGAAGCGCTCCCTGCTGGAAACCGTCACGGAGAACGCCAAGGAGGCATTCGGACGACACCGGTTGAAACGCGCCAGTGATTTCGCCGCGCGGGCGCGCCAGTTGCGCGAGCTGCAAGAGCATCTGCGGATGGAGGAGGCTCCGCTTCGGATCGAGTGCTACGACATCTCTAACACCGGACCGACAGAAGCGGTCGGCTCGATGGTCGTGTTCGAGGACGGGCTACCGAAGCGATCTGACTACCGGCGCTTCGCTATCAAGTGGACGCAAGGCCAGGATGACTTCGCCAACATGGGAGAGGTGATCCGTCGCCGCTTCGCTCGCTATCGCGAGGAGCAGAACCCTCCGCCCTCACAAGACGGCAAGCCGCGCAAGTTCGCATACCCGCCGAACCTGGTGGTCATCGACGGAGGAAAGGGCCAGTTAAGTCGTGCGGTCGAGGCCATGGACGATCTGGGGATCGACAACGTCACGACGGTCAGTCTCGCGAAGCGGATGGAAGAAGTCTTCGTTCCCGGCGAAGCAGACCCGATCCTGATCCCTCGCTCGTCGGAAGCGCTCTACCTCTTGCAGCAGATCCGCGACGAGGCACACCGTTTCGCGTTGCAATATCACCGGCTCCGGCGCGGGAAGCGCATGACCAAGTCCGCACTTGACGGGATCCCTGGTCTCGGTCAGGTCCGCCGGAAACGCCTGCTCAAGCACTTCGGATCGGTGAAAAGGATGAGGGAGGCAACGCTGGATCAGCTCTATGCGGTCCCGGGGGTGACGAAACCAGTCGCGGAGGCGGTCTACCTGGCGCTGCATCCTGGGGAGCTCGCCACCGCCGGCGAAGTTCCAGAGAGCGTTTCGACCGGAGACCAGAGGGAGGCGTCGTGAGCACGGAACGCCCGCTCGAAGTGACCGTTATCACCGGTCTATCCGGCGCGGGGCGGTCGGAGTCTTCGAAGGCCCTCGAGGACCTGGGCTGGTATGTGATCGACAACCTTCCCCCTCAACTGATCGAAACGATGATCTCGCTCACTACCTCTGCAGGGAGCTTGATAAGCCGTTTGGCTCTCGTCCTCGACGCGCGCGGCGGCGCCTTCTTCGAGGAAGCAGAGGCAGCGCTGGACGCGCTTCGCAAACAGGTGGACTACCGCTTGGTGTTCCTGGAGGCGGACGACGACGTTCTCATAAGGCGCTTCGACGCAACGCGCCGTCGCCATCCCTTCGTCGCAGAGGACAACGTCGAACTGAGCATCAGGAAAGAACGCGAGTTGATGCAGCCGTTCCGCGATCGGGCCGACCTGATCATCGACACGACCGATCTTTCGGCCCGCGATCTCCGCAGTCGGATCAATTCAACATTCGGAGGCACCGATCCGTCGACGGGGCTCAAGACGACCGTCGTTTCTTTCGGCTACAAGTACGGACTTCCGGTCGACGCCGACATCGTTCTCGACGTCCGGTTCCTTCCGAACCCTCACTGGGTCCCCGAACTACGCCCGCTGAGCGGTCTCGATGAAGAGATCAGGGACTTCGTGTTGGGACAGAAAGGCACGACGGAGTTCCTCACGAAGACCAAGGAGCTCCTCGCGGTGTTGATGCCGGGCTATGAGGAAGAAGGGCGTCACTACCTGACGATCGCCATCGGCTGTACCGGTGGACGACACCGTTCGGTGGTGTTGTCCCAGGAGATATGCGAGTTCGTGTCGTCGTCTGGCTACAACGCGCAGTTGATCCATCGTGACGTCGAGCGTTCCGTGGTGTCGCGATGAAGGTCGTTGGGATCGGTGGTGGTCATGGCCTGGCGATCACGCTGCGAGCCGCTCGCATGTACGCAGACGATGTCGCCGCCGTCGTGACGGTTGCAGACGATGGGGGATCGTCGGGTCGCCTCACCTCAGAGCTAGGGATCCCACCACCGGGCGACATCAGGAACTGTTTGGTCGCTCTCGCTGATGGCGGCCCCCTCGCCGACATGTTCCAGCATCGATTCCAGCAAGGCACCCTCGAGGGACATCCGATAGGCAATCTCGTGATCGCAGCACTGGCCGAGATGAGCGGCGACTTCGCGAGCGCCGTCGAGGAGGCCGGGCGGCTTCTCGGTTCGGACGGTCACGTCTATCCGGCGACGACCGAGCTCGTTAGGTTGAGCGCGGTGGTCGAAGGCGGCGTGGTCCAAGGTCAGGTTGCCGTCGCGCAAACGAAAGCACCCATCCACTCAGTCCACCTCGTTCCATCCGCCCCGGAAGCGCACCCGGCTGCGGTCGAAGCGATCCGGGCCGCCGACCAGATCGTCATCGGGCCGGGGAGTCTGTTCACCAGCCTCATAGCGACCCTTTTGGTGCCGGGCATCCGCGACGCACTCGCCGACACCGCCGCGACCAAGGTCTTCGTATGCAACGCGAGGATCCAGAAGGGCGAGACGGAAGGCATGGACGTCGCCGCACACGTGGAAGCGCTCCTCGTTCACGCCGGCATCGGGTCCATCAACACCGTGGTCCTCCAGGATCCGCCGCTGGCCGACGCCGTGCCCCTCGCCGACGAGTCATGGCGGTGGCCGGAGATAGAGGTCGTGCGGGGCGACGTCGCCGACGACGAGTCGGGCCACGACCCGGCCAGGCTGGCGAAGGTGCTCGCCTCTCTCGTGCGATGACGAGGTCTTACACTGGCCCGACCTACACATCTACCGACCAGGAGGGTTCGTCAATGACGACGCGGATCGGGATCAACGGATTCGGCCGGATCGGCCGCAACTTCTTCCGGGCATTGAAGAGCCAGGGAGCCGACCTCGAGATCGTCGCGGTCAACGACTTGACCGAGCCGGCGACGCTCGCTCACCTGTTGAAATACGACTCGGTCCTCGGCCGCCTGGGTGAAGAGGTGAAGGTCACCGACGGCGGCTTCTCGGTCAATGGAACCGACGTCAAGGTGACCTCCGAGCGCGACCCTGCGGCCATCCCGTGGAGCGATCTCGGGGCGGAGATCGTCATCGAATCGACCGGGTTCTTCACGAAGCGTGCCGACGCAGCAAAGCACATCGACGGTGGAGCCAAGAAGGTCATCATCTCGGCCCCCGCGAAGGACGAAGACGTCACCATCGTCATGGGCGTCAACCACGAGGACTACGACCCGGCCAACCACCAGATCATCTCGAACGCCTCTTGCACCACGAATTGTGTCGTCCCTCTCGCCAAGGTCCTGCAGGACAACTGGGGGATCGAGAAGGGCTTCATGACCACGTGTCACGCCTACACGAACGACCAGAACACGCTCGACCTGGCGCGCGACGACCTCCGAAGGTCGAGGGCGGCCGCCATCAACATCATCCCGACGACGACGGGGGCCGCGAAGGCTGCCTCGCTCGCTATGCCCGAACTGAAGGGTCGCCTCGACGGCCTGGCCCTTCGGGTCCCGGTGCCCGATGGCTCGATCACCGACATCGTTGCGATCCTGGGATCCGAGGTCTCCAAGGACGACGTGAACAACGCCTACCGCGAGGCCGCCCAGAATTCCCGGATGAAGGGGATCCTCAAATACACCGAGGACCCCATCGTCTCCACCGACATCGTCGGCGACCCGCACTCCTGCATCATCGATGGGCTCTCGACGATGACGAACGGCAGCATGGTCAAGGTACTGGGCTGGTACGACAACGAATGGGGATATTCGAACAGGCTCGTCGACCTAACCTCCCTGGTAGCGTCGAAGCTCTAGGGCGGAAATGTCCTTGATTTGGCCCGATGGGCTTGTTTGACTCTGACCTAGCCGTAGGGGACGAAATCGGATCAGCAAGGGAAAGGGATCGGAATATGGCGGACACCGAGAGCTCGACACGAGGAGACCTGAACGACCTGGAGCTGACCGAGATCAGAGGACTGCTCGAGGCGGTGAGGTTCGCCAGCTACGTGCAGGCGGTGCTCTTGGGCCTCGTTTCGGCCCTGCTCATCGGCGTCATCATGGCGGTGATCCTCTCCGGGGGCCTCGTGGCCAAGGTGGTCTCCCCATAGGGACGCGGTAACTGATGTTCTGTTGAGCGGCGGCCTTCGGGCCGCCGTTTCTCGTTGTGGGGTGTCGCCAAGGAGACTCCCCGCCCGTCGGGTGCGAGACAGATTTCGCGCTCCCTTCGCGTCAGTCTCTTGTTATCAGCTGCAAAGGGCAGCCAAGAGACCCGAAAGGGAGGCCGAGATGTCGAACTACTTCAGCACAGAGATCGGGCGGATCCGCTCCGAAGAGATGGTCGCCCGCGGGCTTCGTTACCAGGCAGTAGCAGCGCAGCAGCGATCCAAGGACCGCGACTCGTGCCTCACCGTTCCTCGCCAGAGCCACCGCACCTCGGTCCGCCGGGTCCTCGTCACCGCCGTCCTGTCCCTCCTCTTCATGGTGCTCGTTTCCTCAGCGGCGCTGGCCTACCCGGTCGACGGCGGCAGCTCCGTCTCCCGAGCCGTCGTCGGCGGCAGCTCCGGATCCGTGCAGCACGTGACGACCTCGGCCGGCTTCGATCCCCTGTGGCTCGTAGCGATGGCGGTCGCAGTGGTCCTGGCAGCGGGAAGCGCTTTCCTCCTCAACCACCGTCACGCTGCAGCGACTGCGTAACCGAACCACTCTAGAGGGGCCCTTCGGGGCCCCTTCTTCGCGTCCCATGCCGGGCGACACGGCGAGCATCTAGACTCGTCCGCCGTGAGCGAGCCACTTCCGAAGATCGACGACCTCGACGTAGAGGGGAAACGCGTCCTCGTTCGGTGCGATCTGAACGTTCCCTTACGAGACGGGTCGATCTCGGACGATCTGCGGATCCGCTCGGCCATCCCGACCCTAGAGCTCCTTCTAAAGAAGGGGGCCAAGCTCGCCGTGTGCTCGCACTTGGGGCGTCCCAAGGGCGAGATCGTGGAAGAACTACGCCTCGCGCCGGTCGCGGATCGCCTGGGTGACGCTCTGCGGCGACACGTCACTTATGTAAGAGATGTGGCGGGTGAACAGGCGAAACGGGCGTGTGCCTCCGAGGCAGGTGTCGTGCTCCTTGAAAACCTCCGGTTCGAGCCGGGCGAGACGAAGAACGACCCCGAGTTCGCCGGGGCGCTCGCATCGCTGGCCGATGCGTACGTCGACGACGCCTTTGGGGCGGTGCACCGCGCTCACGCTTCCGTGGTCGGAGTGCCGGAGCGACTTCCGTCGGCCGCCGGGCTGTTGCTCCAAGCGGAGGTCGAGAAGCTGGAGCGCGTGCTGCACGAGGCCGAGCATCCATTCGTCGCCGTCCTTGGGGGGGCGAAGGTCTCGGACAAGCTGGCCGTCATCTCGAACTTGCTGGAGCGCGTCGACACGTTCTGTATCGGCGGGGCCATGGCATTCACGCTGCTGGTCGCACGCGGCGAAGAGGTCGGGCGTTCGCTCGTCGAGCGCGATCAGATCGACGAAGTCAAGCAAACTTTGGAGCGAGCGAAAGAAAAAGGCGTCGAGATACTCCTTCCCACGGATGTCGTCGCCGCCACGGAGCCGAAGGAGGGCGCGCCGCACGAAACCGTCGCCTTGACGGACATAGGGGACCGCCTTGGGGTCGACGTGGGTCCCGACACCGCGTCGGCGTTCGGCGATGCGATCGCTAAGGCGAAGACGGTCCTGTGGAACGGGCCGATGGGTATCTTCGAGATAGAGGACTACGCGGGCGGAACCAAGAAGGTCGCGGAGGCAGTCGCTCAAGCGACCAAGGCCGGCGCATATACGGTGGTGGGCGGAGGCGACTCCGCGGCCGCGTTGAAGCAGCTGAAGTTGAGCGACTCGGTTTCCCACCTGTCGACCGGCGGCGGCGCTTCCTTGGAGCTACTCGAGGGCAAAGAGCTCCCCGGCATCGCGGTTCTACGCCGGCAAGCCCAGAGACATCGAGAAGGAGCTAGGGCATGAGGACACCGCTCATCGCGGGCAATTGGAAGATGAACAAGACGCACCTTGAAGCGATCGTGCTCGTGCAACAACTCGGTCACGAGTTGGCCGACCATCGTTACGACAAGGTCGAGGTCGCGGTTTGTCCGCCCCTCACGTCCATCCGAACGGTGCAGACACTGATCGATTCCGATAGGTACTCGTTCGGACTCGGCGCGCAAAACATGCACTTCGAAGAGGAGGGCGCCTTCACCGGTGAGGTGTCGGCAAAGATGCTCGCCGCGCTGAAAGTGAAGTACGTGATCCTCGGTCACTCCGAACGTCGTGAAGTGTTCGGAGAAACGGACGAGATGGTCAATCGCAAGGTGAACCAGGCGTTCAAGCACGGCCTCACTCCGATCATGTGCTGCGGTGAGACCGAAGAAGAGCGGGAAGCGGGGGAGACGGAAGCAAAGGTCGATCGTCAGGTCCGGCAAGGGCTCGAGGGCCTGAAGGGCGAACAACTCCGCACCGTCGTCGTCGCGTACGAACCGATCTGGGCGATCGGGACCGGCAAGACTGCGACTCCCGAAGATGCGCAGAAGACGGTTGCCTACATCCGCGGCGTGCTCCAGGATGCGCGCGGCAAAGAGGCGGCCGACGCCATCCGCATCCTTTACGGCGGCAGCGTCAAGTCCGGCAATGCCAAGTCGCTACTGGATCAGCCTGATATCGACGGCGCACTCGTCGGCGGTGCATCCCTCGACGCCGCGGAGTTCTCCGCCATCGTCAAGTCGGCGCGATGAGCCTCAAGAAGATCGTTTACGTCATCCTCGATGGACTCGGAGATGATCCGCTCCCGCAGTTGGGTGGCAAGACTCCGCTGGAAGCCGCGCAGACTCCGAACCTCGACCGCCTCGCGCGCGACGGCCGGAACGGATACGTAACGACCGTGGGGGAAGGGATCGCGCCGGAGTCGGACATCGCGGTGTTTGCAGTTCTCGGTTACGACCCGCACGAGCATCACACCGGGCGCGGCCCGATCGAATCCGTCGGCGTCGGTTTGAAGGTGAACGACGGAGACCTCGCTTATCGCGTGAACTTCGCCACCGTCGAGGAAGAAGGCGACGGGTGGATCATCGAGGACAGACGGGTGGGACGCGATCTCACGTCGGACGAGGCCCACGCTCTCGCCGATGAGGTCCAAGAGAAGGTAGCTATCCCAGGAGCCACGTTTGAATTCAAGGCGACGATCGGTCATCGCGGCGTACTCGTCCTTCGGTCCGATGAAGGGCCACTGTCGGCAGAGGTCGAGAACTCCGATCCGGCATACGGACGGCAAGGCGCGCTGGGAGTGGCCAAGGAGACCTTCGACAACCACGTCGTTCATGTGAGGCCGGTGGCCGGGCACGAAGACGATGAACCTGCAGAGCGCGCCGCGCGCTTGACCAACGAATGGCTGCGCGCCGCCTACGACGTACTCGAGGCGTCAGAGATCAACACGAAGAGGCGCTCGCAAGGAAAGCTCCCCGGGAACTTCATCCTGACGCGTGACGGTGGGGATCACCTTCCCGACCTTCAAACGTTCAAGGAAAAGTTCGGCCCCCAGATGGGCTGTTTCGTCGAGATGCCGGTGGAGCTCGGCATCGCTCGCCTCATGGACATGGGCATCGTGGAGGCCCCTACGGGCATCCCGGTGACTCAGCAGTACGACGAGTGGGCCGCGCTCGCGCTAGAAGCGATCGAGGGGTACGACGGTCTGTACATCCACATCAAGGGGCCGGACGTGCCGGCTCACGACGGGGACTTCGAGGGCAAGATCAAGAGCATCGAAGAGATCGACTCGATCTTCTTCGCTCGGCTCCTCGATTCCCTCGACCTTTCTCGGTCGATCGTCGCGGTGACGGCCGACCACTCGACGAGTTGCGCTCGGAAGTCGCACACCGACGGCCCGGTGCCGCTTCTCGTTTCGGGGGCCGGAGTCAGCTCGGACTCCGTCGAGACCTATGGAGAGACGGCGTCCCGCCGGGGGGCGATGGGCCACCTTCTCGGCCCTCAGATCATGCCCAACCTCGTGGCCCTGGCCAAAGGCTGAGATCGGCGCCGTCCCCTCTAAAAGGGGGTCTTCGGCTACCCTATGGGCCAACAGAAGCCCAGGAAGAGGTGTTAAGTGACCGCAGTTCTAGTGATCGTGCACGTGATCGCATCGATGATGCTGATCATGTTCATCCTCCTGCACGCGGGGCGGGGCGGCGGCGTATCGGAGATGTTCGGCGGCGGCATGCAGAGCCAGGCGATGGGTTCGACCGTGATGGAAAAGAACCTCGACCGCATCACCATCATCACTGCGATCGTCTTCAGCGGCACCACGGTGCTCCTCGCTTTCCGACTCTCGTAGCAGCCCCTCAATGCCCCGCCTGAGGCCTCTTCCGAGGCTGATGCCTGCGTTGTTCGCCCTGCTGCTGTTCGCGGCGTGCACCGGCGGTAACGCCGAGCCGGTAGCGGGGCCCAGCGCCAGCGCCGGGGGCCCGGACGCCACCTCGTCGTCCTCCGGGGGAGTGATCCCAGGAGACGGAGACCCATCCAGCTCGCCCAGCTCCGCCGATGTGTTCGCGCCGGAGGATCTGGTGCTCGACGTGGCAACCCCCGAGGCGTCCACCCTTGACCCGATGCGGATCCAGGACCCCGCGTCGGTGCTGGTCGCTCGCCAGCTATTCGAGGGATTAACTCGGTGGGACCCGGAGACGAACAAGGTGCTACCGGCGGCGGCCGAGTCCTGGAAGGCATCCGATGGGGGCCGCAAGTTCACCTTCACGCTGCGGAGCGGGATGACGTTCCACGATGGGAGCCCGGTTACGTCCGAGGACTTCCGCTTCGCCTTCGACCGCATCGCTCAGAAGAAGAGCGGCTCCGAGCTCGCTTACACGCTCGAACTAGTGGACGGGTTCCCCGAAACGAACGGGCTGGGGGACAGCAAACACCTCTCCGGCCTGAAGACTCCCGACGAACAGACGCTCGTCGTCAAACTGACCGAGCCATTCTTCGACTTCCCGGCGGTGCTGACTCATCCGGGACTCGTGCCGGTCCGGAAACAAGACGTTGCGAAGATCGACAGGTTCCTTGCATCGCCGAACGGCAACGGACCGTTCGAGATCGCCCAGGAATGGGCTCCGGGCGAGGCCGTCGTTCTGAAGAAGTTCGATGGCTTCATCGACGACGTGAAGCTCGACGGTATCCGCTTCATCCCGTTCAAAGATTCGGTCGCGTCGTGGATCCCCTTCACCGACGGAAGCCTCGATGTCGCGGAGGTGCCCGCCGGACAGGTCCAAGCCGCGCTCGAGGTCTACGGAGACCAGGGCTACCTTCCGTTCCTCGCCGGCTACTACTACGGGTTCAACGTGAAGTCGGCGAAGCTGAAAGACAAACGGCTTCGCACCGCGATCAATCTCGCCATCGACCGGGATCTCATCGCGACTCGTATCTACAAGGACACGATGATCGCTCCGCGGGGGATCGTTCCGTCGGGCATGCCTGGCTTCGAGAACGACGTGTGCGAGCAGCTGTGCGCGTTCGCTCCGGGGGCCGCCAAGAAACTCGTTAGGCAACTGCCCAAGAAAGCGCGCGAGGTGCAACTCGATTACACGCAAGGCCCGCCGCATCGTCAGGTCGCGCTGCGCATCAAGAAGAACCTTCAAGCGGTCGGTCTCAAGGTGGCCGTGAAGGGATACGAGCTCGACAAATACCTGAACAGGCTTACCAAGGGCGACACCGGCATGTACCGGCTCGGGTGGATCGCCGAGTACCCGGTCCCCGACGTGTTCCTCTCGGCGTTGTTCGCGTCGTCGTCTCCCGATAACCATTCAGGCTTCGGTTCGGCTGCCGTCGACAAGCTTCTTGAGAAAGCCCACGGTACGAAGAGCGAGAAGAAGCGATTGAGACTGTACCGGCGGGCGGAGAAAGAGGTCATGCAGCGCGTTCCGATCGTTCCGATCGGCTCCTTCGAGACACACTGGGCCGCGCAACCGAACGTTACGGGGCTGCACTTCGACACGATGGGCGGATTCGATGCGGCCGGTGTCTCGCTCGCCAAGGTCTAGGAGCGTCTGGCTAGCCGGACTCGCGGCGCTCTGCCTTCTAGCTTCCTGCAAGCCGGCGGCGGACCCCTTGCTGCCGACGACCACGGTGTCCTTACCGTCGCCATCTGCCTCACCGCGCGCTCGAGGGGGAACGGTTCGCTTCGGGGTGATCGGGGAGCCGGCGACTCTTGATCCTTATTCCTCTACCGCGTCCGATCTGACGTACGAATTGCTTCGACCCGTCTATCCGACGCTTTTCCGCATCGAACCCGACGGCACCGCGGTGCCGGACCTTGCTCGTACGGCGACATCCGGCGCTTCGGGAGGCCTCGAAGTGAAGCTGAACAAGCGGCGGTGGAGCGATGGACGACCGATCACCGCGCGAGACGTGGCACAGAGCTATGCGCGCATCGACGGTTCCTTCGGACTCTTCGGCGCCGCTGCGGGTGGTCGCTCCGTCGACCCAGGCGTAAAGGTTCGAGGTCGCTACAGGTTGACGATCGAGGGGCTCCGCACCGAGCAGAGTCTCGCCAGCCCTCTGTTCGTTCTCCCGCACGGACGTTTCGATCCCAAGGTCTCGGGAGGGCCGTTCCGTATCGCCGAGACGGTGCCCGGATTCGGCATCACGTACAAACGCAACAAGTCGTGGGAAGGAACCGTCTCGTCACTGAACTCGGTACGAGTGGAATACATCGAGGATCTCGACACGATGGTCGCATTGCTCCAGCAAAGTCGTCTTGATGCGGCGACCCCTCCGTCGGCGGTAAACCTCGTTGATCGACTGGACGCCGCCCAGCTCGAGCAGTCGTCGGCCCTCGGATGGGAGGAGATCGCTCTCGACTTCGATGAGGCCTCGATAGGGGAGCCGGAACGAACGGCGGTCGCGGGAGCCGTCGACCGCACGCAGCTCCAAGAGGGGTTGATCCGCGACGACGGGCGCATCAGCAACACTCTCTCCCCCGCTCCCGGCGGTAGGGGAGCTAGCGGGCCCTGGAAGCCTTCGACGACCAGTGCCGCGGTACCGGACGTGCAACTCGCGGTCGGCAAGGGCGACGAACTCACCGAGCAGATCCAAGAGGTCTTGCAGCTGCAGCTCGACAAAGTCGGGTCGACCGCCGAGCTGGTTTCGGCCGACACGCGGACGTTCTACGGAGAGTGGCGCGCCTCATCGCCGACCGACGTCTCGATCGTTCGGGTGATGGGCTTCCCAGGCGCCGAAACCAAGCTCGACAAGGCGATCGCCCGTACGGTCACGGGCATGCCCCTCTTTGAGGTCTCCAGCTTCGTGACGTGGCGGGGGGACGTCGTGCAGGGCCTTGCCGTCAACCCCACGATCGAAGGGCCGCTGTGGAACATGCAGGACTGGTCGAAGGTCTGAGAGCTTCGTCCTCGCTATAAACTGGGCCGGCCCGGAGGCGGCAGGGACGAAGTCCCGGGCAACACCAAGTCGGAGTGGCGGAATGGCAGACGCGCTGGCCTAAGGAGCCAGTGTTCGCAAGAACGTGGGGGTTCAAGTCCCCCCTCCGACACGATCCTTAGACAACGCTGGGGCGATCTCAGCCTGTACCTCGTTCTGTTCAGGAAAGTACTTAGCCTCGATGGGGAAGGCTCCGGGATCACTCGGGGCGGTCGATGTCGCGCCAGAAGACGCCGCTATCGGCAGTCTTTTCCCAGACGACGGAATTACCCGGGCCGACGCACACGTGCCCGTCCACGCCGCTTCGTCACCTCAGAGCCGTGCCCTTTTCCGGAGTCTCTAGCTTCCCCCGCCTCGCGCTCGCCATAATGCAGTGAACGAATAATGGCGTGACCCGAGGGGATTAGGTGGACGACGCTTCTGCAACGAAGCTCGGGGGTGCGGGCCAGGGGATCAGAACTTTCCTGATCGCCGACGTCCGCGGCTACACCCTATTTACGCAGGAGCGAGGCGACGAGGCCGCGGCTAAGCTCGCCGCCCGGTTCGCCGAGATCTGTCGCGAGGAGATCAGTGAGCACGGCGGGTCGGTGATCGAGCTTCGGGGCGACGAGGCCCTCGCCGTCTTCGAGTCTCCCCGACAAGCCATCCGAGCTTCTACCCTGCTCCAGCGGAGATTCGTCGAAGAGACGGAGGCGGACCCCACCATCCCTCTCCCGGTTGGGATCGGGCTCGACGCGGGCGAGGCCGTCGCTCTCGAGGGCGGCTACCGGGGAGGGGCGCTCAATCTCGCGGCCCGGCTATGCGGTCGAGCCCGACCGGGGGAGATCCTGGCCAGCCAGGGCGTGATCCACATGGCACGCAAGGTCGATGGCGTCAGACTCGTGGAGCGAGGAAAGCTCCAACTCAAGGGATTGGGCGAACCGGTCCGAGTCTTCGCGGTGATCTCTGAGGAGGAAGACGCCGCGGAGCGGATGAAGCGGCTTCTGCCGGCTCCCCCCTCGAAAGGGCGGGCGCCGATTCGCCTGGCAAAGCGGCATCCGATCGTCGCGGCCGCCATCGCGCTTGCTGTCGTCGCGCTTGTAGCGATTCCTGCGACCCGCGCGCTTCGAGGAGGCGGTTCCTCCCCCGCCCTCGCCGGCGATGCTCTGGCGATGCTCGACCTCGGAAGCGGTGACCTGAAGGGATCGACCGTACTGGAGTCTCGGCCGGGCGACATCGCGGTCGGCGCCGGCGGCGTGTGGGTGACGCTCCCCGATCGCGGGGAGGTGATCCGCATCGACCCGGAGACCATGACGATCAGCGACACGATCCACGTTGGTGCCGATCCTTCTGGTATCACGATCGGCAAGGGCTCGGTGTGGGTCTCCAATGGGGGCAGCTCTACGGTTTCCCGCATCAGCCCGGAGACCGACGACGTCGTCCAGACGATCGAGCTGCCGGGCGGACCCGCAGGGATCGCGTTCGGAGCCGGGGGCGTGTGGGTGGCAAATAGCTTCAACGCCTCGGTTTCGCATATCGACCCGGAAAGCGGCGAGATAATGGCGACGATCGGCGTGGGCGACCGTCCCGTTGACGTCGCGGTCGACGACCACGGCGTCTGGGTCTCAAACGCTACTTCCGATACGGTCTCGCGCGTCGATCCGGTCCACGAGCTCGAGGTGCAGACTGTTCCGGTCGGAAGCCGTCCCGACGCGATCGTCGCGGGACCGGAAGGAGTGTGGGTCTCCAATCTCGTCGACGGCACGGTGTCCAACATCGATCCTGAAACGAACGGTGTCGTCCAGACCATCCCCGTGGGGGACCGGATCACCGGCGTAACGCTGGGTGAGGGTTCGCTGTGGGTGTCTGATGGATCGGGCTCAGTCACCACTATCGATACCCGATCCGGGAGTCGTATTAGCTCCCAGGTGGGCTCGGGAGCCGAGGACGTGGTTGCAGGGGGCGGCGCCCTGTGGGTGACCTTGCGCGAGGCCCCGGCGGCGCACCGCGGCGGGACGCTCACGGTACGTGTCCCCAGTGGCTCGATCGATGCCGTGGATCCGGCGGTGGCATACATCCCCGAGAGCTTGGGGGTGCTCAGCCTCACCAACGACGGGCTGATCCGTTTTCAATACACGGGTGGGATCGAGGGAACACGGCTAGTCCCGGATCTCGCTCGATCCCTCCCGAAACCTACCGACGGGGGCAAGACCTATACGTTCCAGCTTCGCCCCGGAATCCGGTACTCGACGGGCAAACCCGTTCTCCCGCAGGACTTCCGGCGGGCGATCGAGCGCGTGTTCGCGAACCTCTACCCATACGACAAGAGCCCTTCGGGCGGGGTCCAGTATTTTTCCCACATCGTCGGGGCGGACTCCTGTACCCCGGGAAAGCCGTGCGACCTGTCTCGTGGGATCGTCGCGGATGAGGGCGCTTCCACGGTGACCTTCCATCTCGACGACCCCGACCCCGACTTCCTCTACAAGCTCGCGATGACGTTCGCTGTTGCAGTGCCGGAAGGAACACCCGATGCCCTCCTCGGCAAGGACGAATCACTTCCCGCTACCGGGCCCTACATGATCCGTCGTGTCACCAAGAAGATGGTCGTCCTCGACCGGAATCCGGAGTTCCGAGTGTGGTCCGAGGCCGCTCGGCCGGACGGTTTCCCCGACCACATCGTCTGGCGGATCGGCTCAGATCCCGACGACATGGTGGATGACGTTCTGACTGGCCACGCCGACCTCGTGTTCGAGCAGCCGCCGGCGGATCGGATCGATGAGCTGAAGAGCAGCCACGCGGGGCAGATGCATTTTTTCCCGGCCGCACAAACCGCGTACATGAACCTAAACACCGAAGCGCCTCCCTTCAACGATATGAGGGTCCGGCAGGCACTGAATTTCGCGGTGGATCGTCAGGCGATCGCCGAGATCTACGGGGGCGGCGCGCGTCCCACGTGCCAGATCCTTCCGCCGAACTTCTCCGGCTACGACCCATACTGTCCGTACACGCGGCATCCGAGCGGGAGGTGGACCGCCCCCGATCTGGAAAGGGCGGGAGAGCTGGTGCGTCGTTCGGGGACCGTCACCGTGTTGGGTACAAGGGATTTCTTTCCGCAATCCGTGCCCGTGGGACGCTACTTCGCAGATCTTTTGAATGACCTCGGCTACCACTCCACCTTCAAGGTGGTTCCCGGAAATGCGTACATCTCGGCGCTCTACGACCCATCACGGCGTCCCGACATGGCGTTTCTCGCGTGGCAGACGGACTATCTCGCGGAATCAGGGTTCATCTTACCGACGCTCTCATGCAAGGGAAACGGCAACGCCTCGGGGTTCTGCGATCCTGCACTCGATCGACGGATGAAGGCAGCAGCGCGCGTGCAGCTGACGGACGCGGCCGCAGCGCGCCAGCGTTGGTCCTCGATCGAGCATGAGATCGTGGACCGCGCCGTCTGGTTGCCGCTGGTGAACGCCTATTGGGTGAACTTGGTGTCGCAACGCGTCGGCAACTTCCAGGTCAATCCTCAAATGGGGCCGCTCGTCGACCAGATGTGGGTGCGGTAAGAGTGCACAGTTCTCACCTCCCCTCATCCCTGTTGCTCTTCCATCTGAGTGGGGCGCGACTTTCAGGGGGGCGCACTGGAAGCTCTCGAAGATTCGGCCTAACTGGGTAGGCTGAACGTGCAACTCGGCCCTCCGACACGATCCTCAGACACGGGGGAACCAGCTCAGCCCGCACTTCTCACCCTGTCGGGCTCCGATAACTAGCCCCGAACGACCTTGTTTCGCCTCGCCGACGTGAATAGCCTTACGAGCACAGAGCGTGGTCACCGGTGCGCTTCGCGTCGTCGCGCCAACGAGGGAAAGGGTCCCATGAAGCGGAGCTCGCCGTTCCTGATCGTGATCGCACTGCTGGTGATATTCGCCCAAGCCCCCGCAAGCATCGCGACAACTGGACGACGCGCCGGATGGGCGAGAGCAACGGCGCAGGATCCTGGAGCCGGATATTCCGTTGCTCAGTTCCCCATCATCACGAGTGGAGGCGGGAACGGGCAGGGGCCGCCGCCCGACTACCCCAGTGGCTCTACCCAGGTCGGCACGCAATGCGACGACTGCACGACGCCGATCTCATTCCCTTTCCCCGTGAAGTTCTACGGCGAGACATACACGAGCGCCTCCGCAGGCGCGAACGGGAATCTCCAATTCACCGGGAACACCTTGTCTTACAGCAGCGTCTGCCTTCCCAATCCGGATTTCGGCGCGACGATCTTCGCCTATGGCGCCGATGTAACGACGTTCGGAACGGGCAACGGGATCTTCACCGCTACGACCGGATCTGCTCCGAACCGGATATTCGTGATCGATTGGAAAGCTCAGACCACGAACGGGACGAGCCAAGTCGACTTCAAGATCTGGTTCGACGAAAGCGGATCCTTCCGGACGACAGGTGGTAATGGGAGTCAGGGCGCCGCCGCGGTGTTCGGTGTGCAGGCGTCCGGGACCGGTCCATTCACCCAGTTCTCCTGTCATACCTCTGGCCCCGATGCCGGCAACGAGCTCCGATATCGGCCCCTCCGGACGCTAACGGTCAGTAAGACCGGCGCGGGTTCGGGACCCGTGACGAGCTCGCCAACCGGCATCGATTGCGGGTCAACGTGTGCTCACCAGTTCGACGAGCTGTCCCAGGTCACCCTTACCGCGCAAGCCGCCTCCGGGTCTCTATTCACGGGATGGTCTGGAGCAGGGTGCGGGGGGACGGAAACCTGCGTGGTTACGCCGAGCGAGAGCAAGACTGTGACGGCCGATTTCGCGATCGCCCGAACGCTGACTGTCTCCGAGACCGGATCCGGCACGGGAACAGTGATTAGCTCACCCCCAGGCATCGACTGCGGCGCGACGTGCTCGGCCCAATTCGTCGATGGAACGTCGATAACACTCACACCCCAACCGGGCGCCGACTCTCGTTTCACTGGTTGGTCGGGAGCCTGCACTGGGACGGGGGAGTGCACGTTCCCCATATCCCAAGATGAATCGGTAAGCGCGAGCTTCGAACCGGCGGCGTGTCCGGGGTTCGAGAATGATCCCCGTCCGCAGTTCGTCGGGACCGCGGCCGCGGATGTCCTCGTGGGCACCTCTAAGGCAGAAATCTTCTGCGGCTCAGGCGAGGACGATGACATCAGCGGCAAAGGAGGGAACGACCTCCTGCTGGGCGGTGAAGGAGACGATCAGTTGATGGGCGGTGGAGGAGACGACATCGTCAAAGGCGGCGGGGGGAACGACTGGATGTCGGGGGCCGCAGGGCGCGACAAGCTCAAGGGGGGCAACGGGAAGGACGTCGCCAACGGCGGTCGGAACCGCGACATCTGCCGTGCCGAGATAAAGAAGACCTGCGAAGCGTAACGAAGACGCCCGAAGGCCATCTGGACTACCTTGCCTCCGTCCGTAGGCTGAACGTACATCTCGCCCCTTCGACACCATTGTGAGTCGCGGGACATCGTGGACAGATGTCGCGGAGCATGGACACCCTCTCGCGCTGTGCAGCTATTCAGGAGGCCCTCCGCTACTGTGTGAGCAGTGAGATGTGGCCGTCGACTCGTGGTTGTTTGCAGCGCGCCGCTGGTATTGGCTTTCGCTACTACGGGTCTTCCCACTTCGTTTGCGGGCTATGCATTTAGATGCGCCGGCCTGGCTTCCACTCTCGTTGGGACGGATAACCCAGAGGTGTTGGTCGGTACCCCGGGCCGCGATGTGATCCACGCTCGCGGTGGGAACGACACCGTTCGAGGTCTCGGCGGAAATGACGTGATCTGCGGTGGTGCTGGGGACGACACGATCCGCGGAGGGTCGGGTAAGGACCTGTTGCGCGGCGGTCCGAGCGCGTTCTGGCAAGGGGTAGGAGCCGAAAGAACGGAATCGCTTTACGGCGGACGGGGCAACGATCTGTTGTTCGGCGTTGGCGGCGACGACGACATGCATGGCGGGGAGGGCAACGACCAACTTCGAGGGGGAGAGGGCAATTTCGACGTCTTGAGCGGGGATGCGGGGGACGACGAACTCCACGGTGGTAGGGCCGGGGATGAGCTCGCGTCCTACTTAGCAGCGCCGGGGCCGATCACAGCAACACTCGGCGACGCCGAAGGTGTGCACGACAAAGAGGGATACGCCGACGGCGAAGGTCACGACCTGCTCTTCGGCATCGATTACGTCGAAGGCTCTCGGTTCGACGACACCATCACGACCGGGGGCGTGTACTCCGGTTCCTTCGGTGGCCCCGGCAACGATCATCTGATCGGTCAAGAAGGATCACAGGAACTGTGGGGTGGCCCTGGGGACGACGTCATGGACGGGGGAGCGGGCACTGATCGGGCGTACTACCGCGCGGCCCCCGTTCCAGTCGAGGTTCGACTGTGGCAAGGCGTTGCAACCGGGGAAGGAACCGACCAGCTTCTGAACATCGAAGACATCCAGGGGAGCGTCTTCGATGACATCTTGGAAGGGGACGCGGGACCGAACCTAATCATTGGCGAGGACGGAGACGACACGCTCTCGGGCAGGGAAGGCGACGATGTCCTAACTGGGGGACCGGGGATCGACACGTACGACGGGGGTCCAGACTTTGACCATTGTTCCGCTGTCGAGTCGGAGACCTACCAAAACTGCGAAGAAGTTAGCTCTCCTGCCTAGCCGCTGCACCGGTCCTACTCGACAGCCCACGAGCGAGGCTTCGCCATCCGCAGAATGATTGGTGAACTCTCGCAATTAGCTCTGGAGAAAGCTGCACACTTCAGTTCCTTCGGCTCCCCAACGTCCCGAAGGACCCCCGGATCGAATTCTGATTCGGGCTTGCAGCTCGCTTCC
>JAXDJP010000020.1:0-4340 GCA_034665645.1 Actinomycetota bacterium
AAGCGGGCTCGACAAGTTGGGTCGCGCGCTGCGGATCACCTCGAACGGCAACGGAGACGCTCGCGTCAATATAGAACTCGAACACGGATCCGAAACCCATCTGCGAACGCTGCAGAAAGCGCTCCACGACGGGAAGCGCGTCCACCTCGAATACCTATCCGCCTCCCGAGGATCACTCAGCGAGCGAACGGTCGACCCGTGGGGACTCATCGCCGCCCTCGGTCACTGGTATCTGGTGGCGTTCGACCATTCCTCAGAAGAGGAAAGGATGTTTCGTCTCGACCGCGTGAAAGCGGCGACGATCGTGGCAGAGGACGCCGACGTACCGGATGACTTCGATCCGAAGCGTTACCGCGGCGCCTTCACCGCGCGGGACGAGGAACCGAACGTCTCGTTCGAGATCTCACCGGAGGTCAGTCGCTGGTTCGAGGACTATTACCCGGTGGTGCGCTCCGCGACGACCGACGATGGTTGGAGGAAGGTCGAGCTGGTCGCCAGCAGCGAGCGCTGGGCGGCGATCTTGGTCCTCCGACTGGGAGCCGGGGTCCGAGCGATCGAGCCCCCTGGGGTTGCGGACCAGGCCCGGTCCATGGCGACCTCGATCGCGGCGCGCCACGCGTAACGGAGACGCCGCCATCGAAGAGACGGATAAAAAGGGAGCCATCGCAAACATACGACTCGTCCTAAGCGACCGGTCGGTAAACATGGTGATCCTGATGGCGTTCATGTCCATCTTCGGTCTTGGGCTCGTCGCACCAACACTTCCTCTGTTCGCACGGTCGTTCGGGGTGAGCTACGCGGGAGCCGGCATCCTCATCTCCGGGTTCGGTCTCAGCCGTCTCGTGTTCGACCTCGTGGCCGGCCCGGTCATCGACCGCGTGGGGGAACGGAAAAGCTCGTCGGGAGCATTGGTCTTGATGGGGGCCGGAGCGCTGGTCACGGGAAGCGCTTCCATCTACGCAGTGGCGGTCGCCGCGTGGGCCGTAAACGGCGCGGGGTCGGCCATCCTGTTCGCCGCGCAATACAGCTACCTGCTGAAGGTCGTCCCGCGCGAACGGATGGCGCGGACACTCAGCGTCTTTTACGGAGCGTTCAATCTGGGGTTCATCAGCGGCAGCTTCATCGGAGGTTTGTTATCTGACAAGGTCGGCCTCGCTACGCCGCTGCTCGTTTACGGACCCGTCTTGTTCGTCCTCGCGTTCGTGTACCCCAGACTCGTAGCGGACCCGAAGAGGAAGGACGGCACAGAGCAAGCGGTCCCCGAACGAGATAAGGGCATCGCTTCTCTGTTCAAACTTCCCGGATTCGTGACCGTCCTCCTTTTGAACCTTGCGTATCTATGGATGGTGGCCGCCGTCTTCGAGACCCTCGTCCCGCTGTTCGCCGGAGACGGCCTTGGGATGTCCCGTTCGGCGACCGGCCTCGTCTTCGCGCTGACCATCGCGACGGAGTTCGTCGTTCTCTATCCGGCGGGTTCTTACGCAGATCGTTTCGGCCGCAAGCCCGTCTTGATCCCATCTCTCTTTGCGCTCGGAACCATGACGATCGTGGTGGGGTGGTCGCCCACGCCCATCGCGTTCGCGCTACTCATGGGCGTGCTGGGGATGGCGTCCGGCTTCGCCGGCGTCCCACCCGCGGCGATGCTCTCGGACGTGGTTCCCGAGTCGCGCTTGGGGACCGGCGTGGGAGTGTTCCGTTTCTGCGGCGACCTCGGGTTCTTCATCGGACCTCTGGTGGCGGGATTCGCCAGCGAGTCCGTTGGCTTCAAAGGAGCGTTCGCTTTGGTTGCGATCCCATCGTTCGTCGCCCTTGCCTTCGTGCTTCGTACCGCCGAGACCCTGCAGCGTCCGGTCGAACGCGCCCCGGACGCTGCAACCTCGACGATTATCTGAGGACGGTCCGAGGGCGACGCCGCAGCATCGTGAGGCCGCCGACCACCAGCAAACCGAGACCGGCCCAAAGGCCGACGGGCCACCAGTCGCGAGACGCTGCGTGGGAGGTGACTCCAGCATCCTCGGCCGCAGCCTCGTTCGAGACGGCGACCCGCTCGGCCAGCACGTCGCGCGCTGGAAAGCCCTTCGAATGGAGGATCGGCAGGAGGTCGTCGGTCGCCGGGAACCACCCTCCGACCGACTCGGACATCGGGTCAAACGTTTCCTGGCCGGGGGCGGTGTACGCGACCGGGCCTCCCTCGGCGTAGGGGTACAGATCCTGCGCCACGACGACTCCGCCGGCGCCGTCCGGCATGTGCCACCTCACGGTGACGCTGGGTCCGAGGTCGCTCTCGGGGCGAGCGTCCAGCATCGGGTTCGGGTAGGTGGCGAACAACGACGGGAAGAACCCCGTGGCGTCGGCAAGCCTGCTCAGCTTGCCCCAGTCGCCCGGCTCGCCACCCCCGGGACCCGAGGGATCGAAAACGATCGGCGCCGACAGGCCGTCTCCAGTCACGGTCGCCTTGTCTGCGCCCTTGCCTAAGGCCGCCGAGGGGCTCAGCAGCGCCGCCAGCGTCAGCCCCACGATCACGATCCGATAACGGCTCATCGCAGATCTCCTCTCCGTATATGGCCTTCTCGGACCGATACACCCCCAGGGGCCACGAGGTTCCCTCGAACGGGTGAAGTTGACCTCCGGAAGGACGAGATGTGCCGGGATTAAAGGATGAATCAGGTCTTTTTGCCATCGGGCTAAACCCAGCCCATGAGCGAGCCGATGACATCTTCGTAAGCCGAAATCGAGACCCGGAAGGGCCACAGAGATGACCACGATCAAAGCGACTTGTCCCGGATGCGGTGAGATCAATCTGACCGCAGACGACATCGTCCTCAGGATCGGCGTCGCCGCGGCCTCCAACACATACGGTTTCGCCTGCCCGAGCTGTGGCGACTTCGTCCACAAGCCGGCCGACGAGCGGGTCGTTCGTCTGCTTCTGTCCGGTGGCGTGATGCCCGTCCTTACGCACATCCCCGCCGAGGCACTCGAGTTGCGAGAGGGCCCGCCGATCACGCACGACGATCTCCTCGCTTTCCACGAGCTGCTCAAAGAGGACGACTGGTTCGATCACGTAACCCGTCGTCACTCCACCCCGTAGCACCCCCGACTCCACGCTCCCCCTAGGGAGACCCAGATAGCTCCGACCCCACGGGTAGGGTCATCACATGCCTCAGATCGGTCCCATGGAGATCATGGTCGTCGCTCTCGTGGCGCTGATCGTGTTTGGACCTGCCCGCTTGCCGGAGATGGCCCGTCAGTTCGGCAAAGCGATCTCCGAGCTCAAGCGCCAAGCCAATGAGATGCGCTCCGACCTCGGCTCCTCGATCAACTTCGACGACGACACCGAGGTAGCGGACGATTCCGTCGCCGGCGACGCTCCCGGCGACAAAGCGGAGAACGAGGCCACGACCGAGATCCCTGCGTCCGAGTTGGGGCATCGTCCGGCCGTGGCCAAGGACGTTCCGACCGAACCCGTCGCCCCGCCCGAGAAGAGCGTGGACGAGGTTTGAGCGGCGGCGACGATCTTAGGAAGCGGCGCCTGCAGTGGCTGAGGAGGCGCCGGAAGAACCAGCGTCAGTCGATGATGTCCATGATCGACCATCTCGGCGAACTCCGCTCTCGCCTCATCAAGAGCCTCATCGTGTTCGCCGTGATCTCGGTGATCGCTTTCATCTTGTTCAAACCCATCACGGATTTCCTGCTCGACCCGCTCTGCTCGCTGCCGAAGAACCTGCTCGGCTCCAACGGATGCAAGCTCACTTCCTTCGGGGTCCTCGAGCCGCTGAACGTCCGCATCAAGATCACCGCCCTCACCGGACTGATCTTTGCGTCACCTTTCTGGCTGTATCAGCTGTACGCATTCGTGGTTCCGGGCCTCACCGCTAAAGAGAAGTCGTACGCCATCCCGTTCCTGCTCACGTCGATCGCCCTCTTCCTGATCGGCGCGACGTTCGCGTACCTGACCATGCCTGCGGCCATCCACTTTTTGGTGGGGCTCGGCAACGGGCAGATCATCACGTTGTTCAGGGCCCAGGACTACCTCAACTTCGTCGGATTGATAATCATCGTGTTCGGGGTCACGTTCGAACTCCCCATCCTTCTCTTCTTCTTGGGGATGGCCGGGATCTTGCCGGTAGAGACACTGCGGAGGCAGAGACGCGTTGCGATCGTCGGCATCGTCGCCCTGGCCGCCGTTGTGACGCCGAGCCAGGATCCCTACACGATGCTGGCTATGGCGGTGCCGCTTTACGCGTTCTACGAGCTCACCATCGTGCTGCTCAGCGTCATAGCGAAGAGGAAAGCCAAGGCAAGCACAGGTGGAGGTTCCTCTTAGGCGCTTTGGTAGGGTC
>JAXDJP010000021.1:0-10279 GCA_034665645.1 Actinomycetota bacterium
CGAGGTGGCATCGTACCCGCGCCCGATTTAGCAACCAACCTCCCGTACCCTGGGTCGCATGAAGAGGATCTTGGTCGTCGCTCTCGCTCTCCTCGTGCTTGCCGCATGTACGAAGGCCGCGCCCAAGGTGGACGATCGGGAGGTCGGCTTCACCGACCAATGCGGCGTCCAGCCTGCCTGCCCCGTCATCGCCTCCTCGACCACCGAGATCTCCACCACGATGAGCCGCTTCGAGGTGGGGCTGATCAACGACGACGACGCGCCGATCGCCTCTCCGAAGATCAAGATGCATGCCCGTTTCTTCGATCTCAAGAGATCCAGCACCGAGCCTCAATTCGAGAAGGACATGGACTTCATCTGGACGGTCAAAGCGCGGGGCGTCGGCCTCTACATCACGGATCCTGGCTTCGACGAGCCGGGGGACTGGGGCGTCGAGTTCCAGATCGAGGGCCCGGGCATCGACGAGAGCATCAAGCAGCAGGTAACGGTCGGCACCAAGAGCGGTACCCCCGAGATCGGCGACAAGGTGCCTGCCTCGGACACGCCGACCATCGCCGATGTGAAGAGCCTCAAAGAGATCTCGACCGACCCCCACCCCGACCCGGGCTTCTACAAGATGTCGGTCGCCGACGCCGTTCACCAGCACCGGCCCTTCGTCGTAGCGTTCGCGACTCCGAAGTTCTGTCAGACGCAGTTCTGCGGCCCCACGCTTAACAAGGTCAAGGCGGTTGCCCACGACTTCCCCAACGTCACGTTCATCCACTCGGAGATCTACAAGGGGCTCGATCCCCAAGGCCCGGTCGTCTCCGCGGTTAAACAGTGGGACCTTCCGAGCGAGCCGTGGGTCTTCATCGTCGACAAGAACGGGAAGCTCGTGCAGAAGTACGAGGTCGCGTTCACCCCGGCGGAGCTGAAGAAAGAGCTGTCGAAGCTCTAACCGTCTTCGATCGTCAACGCGTAAAGCACTCCGTCTCTGTCCTCGTATCCGACCAGAACGGGTTCGCTCGAAGTCAGGTGGGTGTGCAGGTGGGCCAGGGGAAAGCTGTAAGTGATGCCGGGATCGACTCGGAAGTCGTAAGTCTTCGCCCCGGACGCGACCGTGAAACCCTTCACCTTGTCCAATCGCTTGGCATCGACCTTCACGACCACGCCCCGCACGGAATGCACGATGTCGCTGCCGCCGGGCCCATTGCCGCCGGTGCACGCGACACCCACGCACAGGAAAAACGCAAGTAATGCGAGGATTCGAAGACGCATGGAGGTCAGGGTAGCAACGTCATGACGCAATTCGACCCCTCGATAGAGGAGCTTCGTGAGCGGGTCGACGCGGACCTAACGTCGTTCCTCGCCGCCGCTCGCAACGAGCTCCCCGAAGCCGGTTTGTTACTCGATGAGATCGATCGACTGATCGGAGCGGGCGGCAAGCGACTCCGGCCCTCGTTCTGCTACTGGGCTTATCGGTCTGCGGGCGGCGAGGATTCTCCCGAGATCCTGCGCGCGGCAGCAGCCCTTGAGTTACTCCACACGTTTGCGATCGTGCACGACGACATCATGGATGCGTCCGATGAAAGGCGCGGCGAGCCGACCACTCACGCGAAGTACGACGTGAACATCGCGCTGTTGGTCGGCGACCTCGCCCTCGTTCTCGCCGACGCGGCGCTCATGGGTTCGGGGTTCTCCTCGGAACGCGTGCTCGATGGCTTCCGCGCTTACTCGCGCATGCGCCAACAAGTCATAGCGGGTCAGTTCTTGGACCTGCAGGCCGCGTCGGACACCACGATCAGTGAAGAGTCGGCCCGCAAGATCGCGGTCCTGAAGTCCGGCAGGTATTCGATCGAGGAGCCCCTGGCGATCGGTGCCGCATTAGGGAACGCGCCCGAGGAACTGCGCCGGGCCCTCAATCGGTTCGGTGCGCCTCTGGGCGAGGCGTTCCAATTGCGCGACGACCTGCTGGGGACATTTGGGGATCGCGACGACCTCGGGAAGCCGGTGGACTCTGACATCCGCGAGGGCAAGCGCCACGTTCTCTTCGCAAAGGCGGTAGCGCTCCTTGAAGGGGAGGACCAGGCCTTCTTCGTCGAGAAGTGGGGGCAAGGTGCGGCTCTCGGCGACGACGAGATCGCTCGCTTGCGTTCGTTGATCGATTCCTCCGGAGCCCGGCGCGAGACCGAGAGGTTGCTTGAGTCCCTGGTCGCAACGGCGCGCGATGCCCTTGGCGATCTCGACATCCCCGAGACGGCCGCCGCGGCGCTGCGCGAGCTCGCTAGGCGCGCGACCGACCGCAGAACGTGAGCGTTAGTCGTGGAGGCCGATGGGGCAGGGATGAAACGGGTGCGCGAGGCGGGTAGATTTGCCCAAGCCGCACCGGGGCTGTCGTCTAAGGTGCGCCCGTTACTTGTCAAAGTCGACCAGAGTCGTGACGCGGAGGAACTGTGGACCCAGAACAGATCTACACCGAGGTTCTGCAGGCGGAGCAGCAGAAGGGCAGCGCCGCCCCGGTAGCTGAGGGCCGCGCCAAGGCCGCGCGCCAACGAGCGATCCAAGGCTCTCCGCATCCGACCGAGCCCAAGTGGTGGCCGGGGTCCCAGCCTCACTTGGAGGGTGGCGATAGCGGGAACGGAGCCGCGGCCCCCGAGCCGGAGCCGGAGCCCGAGCCAGAAGCCGTCGCCGCGGAGCCCGAACGGGTCGAGCCGGCGCCGGCTCCCGCCGAGGCCCAGGCCCCACCCGCCGATGCTGTCCCCGCCGACCAGGGGACCGCGCCCGCGGCTACTTCGACTCCCGCTCCCGCACCGACGGCGGCTCCGCAAGAGGCTCCCGCCGCAGTGGCCGCCGCCGCCGAGGCTCCCCCCCAAGCCCGACCCGCCGGAGTCACGCACGGCACCCCGACCGGCAACCGGCTGCGCCCCGAGGACGGGGTTTCAACCGAGGCTCAGTTCGAGGGCCAGCGCGCGATGTACGACCGCCGCAAGCTCATCGATGAGCTGGTTGCGACCGGCGTTCCGGAGGTCAGCGCCGACGCAGCCGGAGGGCGGCAAGGCTCGCCGATCCTGGCACTGCTGTACTTGATCATCCCCATCCTGGCCGTGGCGTTCTTGATCGCGCAGCACAACGAGACCTCGAGCGAGGCCCCGGCGGCGACGGAGAGCTCGGCGCCGGCCACATCCGCCGACGCGACGATCACGGTCGCATCCTTCACCTTCGACACCGACACTCTGACCCTCCCCGCAGGGAAGGCCGCGACCATCGATTACGTGAACAACGACGCCGTGGCCCACAACCTCGCGTTCTACGCCGATGCCGCAGACGGACCGACCAAGACGAACCCGCTCTGGACCGGGGACGAGGTCGCCGCCGGCTCGTCGAAAAGCTACGAGACGACCGCGCTGGATAAGGGCGAGTACTACTTCCAGTGCGACATCCACCCCAACATGAACGGGACGCTCAAGGTCGAATAGCAGGGCCCGCGACCGGCTTTAGGTGGCGGCGAAAGTAATAGACTTAGGCTGCTCGTGAAAATTTTCACAAGCTCCCGAAAGCCTGCCGAAGGGAGGAGTGGCCGATGGCGACCGAGGTCGATGTAGCGATCGTCGGCGGCGGCCCCTCCGGAGCCGCGGCGGCTCACTACCTGGCAACCCGGGGCCACTCCGTTCTCGTTTGCGAGAAGAAGGAGTTCCCCCGCGAGAAGACCTGCGGCGACGGGCTCACCCCTCGCGCGGTGAAGGTCCTCCACGACATGGGTCTGGGCGACGAGCTCGGCACCTGGGAGCGCGTTCAGGGTCTGCGCGTGCACGGTGGAGGCCGCACTCTCGAGCTTCCCTTCCCTCAGCTCGACGCGTGGCCGAATTACGGGCTCGTCAAGCCTCGTAAGGATCTCGACCAGATCGTTCTCAACCACGCCGAGCAAGCCGGGGCGAAGGTCCTGTATCACACGCAGGCAACGGCCCCCATCTTCGAGCGAGGCGTTCTCAAAGGCTTCACCGCGAAGCGCGACGGAGAGGACGAACACGTCCACGCCAAGTGGGTCATCTGCGCCGAGGGGGCCGCGACGAAGTTCGGTCGGTCGCTGGGACGCAATCGCAATCCCGGGTATCCGATGGGTTTGGCGATCCGCCAGTACTTCGAGTCGCCGCTACAGAGCTCCGGTTGGTTCGAGGCCTACCTCGGCGTGCGCAGTAACAAGGACGCGTTGCCCGCCTACGGGTGGGTTTTTCCCGTCGGCGACGGCACCGTCAACGCCGGGGTCGGGCTCCTGTCGACGTTCGGCGCGTGGCGCGACGTGAACCTTCACACCCTGCTCAAAGAGTTCATCGAGGTGCTCCCCAAGGAATGGGAGATCAACGCCGAAACGGTCTGCTCCAAGCCCCGAGCCGGTCGCCTCTTCATGGCCGGCAGCGTGTGGCCCCCCCACGGACCCGGTTTCCTGCTGACCGGAGACGCCGCCGGGATGATCAACCCATGCAACGGTGAAGGGATCGCGTACGGCTACGAAACCGGACGCACCGCGGGCCGGCATCTCGACGAAGCGTTGCGCTCGGGATCGTCTCCCTCGCTACCCGGTTACACCGAGGAATTGGAGGCCACCTACGGGGCCTACTATCGCCTTGGGCGACGGTTCGTAAAGTTGATCGGGCACCCCATGCTCATGGAAAAACTCGTGTCGTTGGGGATGCGCTCTCACGCATTGATGAGCTTCACCTTGACCATGCTGGGCAACCTCGAAGACCCCAAAGATCACAGTGGAGAGCAGAACGTGATGAAGTTTCTCAAGAAGCTTGCGGAGTGGAAGCCATGACGCTGCCCGCGTATCTGCCCATCCTGTTCTTGCTCGTTCTGTCGACCGCGTTCGCCGGCGGATCGATCTACGTCTCGTCGAAACTGAGTCCTCGCAACTGGACGGCCGCGAAGCTTGCGCCGTACGAGTGTGGCATCACCCCCGAGCCCGGACACGATCAGGAACGCGAGCGGTTCCCGGTCAAGTTCTATCTCGTAGCGATGCTCTTCATCGTCTTCGATATCGAAACCGCGTTCATGTATCCGTGGGCGGTCGCCTATCACGAGCTCCAGGTGTTCGGACTGATCGAGATGGGCGCGTTCCTCGCGATCTTGCTCGCCGCCTACGCGTACGTGTGGAGGAAAGGTGCGCTCGAGTGGGCGGAGTAAGCGACGTTGTCGGCGCGAACTTCGTAACGGCCCAGCTCGACAAACTCGTTAACTGGGCGCGGCGCTCGTCACTGATGCCGATGACGTTCGGCCTCGCGTGCTGCGCGATCGAGATGATGGCGTCGACGATGCCGCGTCACGACCTGGCGCGGTTCGGCATGGAGGCTTTCCGCGCCTCACCGCGTCAATCCGACCTCATGATCGTTGCGGGTCGCGTGTCTCAGAAGATGGCTCCGATCCTTCGCAACGTTTACGACCAGATGACCGAGCCGAAGTGGGTCATCTCCATGGGTGCTTGCGCGTCGAGCTCGGGTGTCTTCAACAACTACGCGCTTGTGCAGGGTGTCGACCAGATCGTCCCGGTAGACGTTTACGTGCCGGGCTGTCCGCCCCGGCCCGAGATGTTGATCGACGGGATCATGATGCTCCACCAGAAGATCATGCGCGGGGACTACACCGCGGGACGCGTGACCGAGCCGGTGTTCGCCGGAGGGCAGGTAACTCAGTAAATGCCCGACGACGTAACCGTCACTTCCGCGGAGTGGCTCGACCGAGCGCGGTCCCTTAAGCAAGACGGATGGTGGTTCAGCGATCTGTGCGGGGTGGACCTCCTGCACTCGGGAGCGCGCGTCGCAACCGGTGAAGAGGACGAACGCTTCTTAGTGGTCGCGCAATTCCTCAATCACAAAACGAAGCAGCGACTCATGGTGCACGTCCCCGCCACGGGCGAGCCGCCGACCGTGGCCTCGATCGTCTCGGTTTTCCCGGGAGCCGCGTTCTTCGAGCGCGAGACGTACGACCTCGTCGGCGTCGTGTTCGAAGGGCACGAGAACCTGTCGCGGATCATGCTCCCGGATGAATGGGAGGGCCACCCTCTCCGCAAGGATTACGGCGTGGGCAAGGTCGAGGTTCAGTTCGTCGAGCAACCGCTGATGCAGATCCAAGCCCCCGGCCAGTCGCCGCGCGGCGAGGAGGCACGCCAAGAGGTCGACCGTTTGGGACAGAGCGTCGTGACCGAGGATGGCGAGGGTCGCCCCATGTCGGCGGCGGATCGGCGGCCGCGGACATGAGCACGGTCAGCCCGGAGGTCGTGCGCCGACTCGAAGACGAGGGCAGCGGGGCATACGTCGAGACCTTCGACGAGACCCAGGAGCGCATGGTCATCAACATGGGGCCGGTGCACCCGTCGACGCACGGTGTGCTGCGCCTCCTCCTAGAGCTCGACGGCGAAACCGTGATGGAGTGCCAGCCCAAGATCGGCTACCTGCACACCGGCATCGAGAAGGAGTGTGAGGACCAGTCGTGGCGCGGAGCGGTCGTGTGCGTGACGCGCATGGATTACCTGGCCAGCTTCTTCGAAGAGCAGGCGTATTGCATGGCCGTCGAGCAACTGCTCGACCTCGAGGTCCCGGCTCGCGGGCAGTACATCAGAACGATGATCAGCGAGCTGAACCGGATCAGTTCTCACCTCGTCGGCTTCGGTACGCAAGGGCTCGACATGGGCGCGATGTCGGCGATGTTCTACGGGTTCCGCGAACGCGAGGTCATCCTCGACTTCTTCGAGATGGTGTCGGGGTTGCGCATGAACTACGGCTATTTCGTGCCCGGTGGCGTGTGGGAAGACCTCCCCGATGGCTGGGAGGACGCGGTCGACAGCATCACCCACTTGATGGGTTACCGGATCGACGAATACGAGGAGCTCCTCTCGGAGAACCCCGTCTTCCTCGAGCGCACGCGTGGGATCGGTGTCATCACCGCCGGAGAGATAAACGAACTCGCCTGCTCGGGCCCGATCGCGCGCGCCTCTGGGATCGACTGGGACATCAGGCGCGACATGCCTTACGAGGCCTACGGGGACGTCGAGTTCAACGTTCCGGTCCGCACCGAAGGCGACGTTTACGCGCGCTACAAGGTCCGCATCGACGAGATGCGCGAGACCGTCAAGATCGTCGAACAGCTTCGGGCGAAGATGCCGGACGGCGACTTCAAGAACATGGATCCGAAGATCACGCACCCGCCTCGGACCGAGTTGAACCGTTCGATGGAAGCGGTAATCCATCACTTCAAGCTCTCCACCCAAGGTTTTTCCGTTCCTCCCGGCGAGGTTTACTGCGCGGTCGAATCTCCGCGCGGCGAGCTCGGCTGCTACGCCGTTTCGGACGGTGGAACCTCTCCGTACCGGGTCCACGTGCGCGACCCTTCGTTCGCGAACCTCCAAACGCTCGCCCCGATGGCTCGTGGTGGGCTCGTTGCCGACCTGATCGCATCGATCGCTTCGATCGACCCAATCATGGGCGGCGTCGATAGATGAGAGTCCTCGAAGAGGTCCGGGCGGATGTCGACGCCATCGTGCAGAAGTATCCGAACGCGCGGTCCGCGGTGTTGCCGCTTCTCTTCCTCGCGCAATCCGTTCAGGGTTACGTGACAGAAGACGGGATGCGGGACGTGGGCGAGGTGCTGGGACTGACCCCCGCGGAGGTTTTAGCGGTTGCGAGCTTCTACACGATGCTCAAGCAAACTCCACAGGGCGAGTACCTCGTCTCGGTGTGCAGGAATATCTCGTGCACGCACCTTGGAGCGCGCAAGGTCTTGAAAGCTTGTGAAGACCATCTTGGGATCGGAGCCGGCGAAACGACGCGGGACGGCAAGTTCTCGCTGGAGGCGGCCGAGTGTCTCGCGACGTGCGACGGAGCGCCGAGCATGCAGATCAACTACGAGGACTTCTACAAAGTGACGCCGGACGAGGTCGTCGAGCTGATCGGGAAGCTGGAGCGCGGGTATCCCATCACCAGCGTCCGGGGTGAGCCCGTCAAGACGCACAAGGAGATCTCGCGTGAGGTCGCGATGACCGGCGCCCGCCGTCCGGTCAGACGCGAACAGCAAGAGCCGGCGGCCCTCGGAACCGAGGCCCCCATCTCCGCGCCCGGCTTCCGGCCCCCGGTGAACGGTTCCGGCGGTGCCGATGACTGACCAACTGAGCAGTAACGGGCGCGGCGCGACCGGCGGTCCCGAAGAGGTCTACATCGTGTTGCGTCGCGGACGCGAGTTCCCCGAAGATTCGTGGACCCTCGAGCGCGCGTTGGACGACGGCGCGTACGAAGCTGCGCGCAGCGCCGTCGGCATGGCTGCGGATGACCTGATCGAGCTCGTTAAGGAGTCCGGCCTGCGGGGTCGTGGCGGCGCCGGTTTCCCGACGGGGATGAAGTGGTCCTTCGTTCCGAAGGACGTCTTTCCGAAATACATCGTCGTCAATCACGACGAAGGGGAGCCGGGAACCTTCAAGGACCGCGAGATCGCCGAGCGCGACCCACACGGAATCATCGAGGGGATCATCATCGCCGCGTGGGCCAACCAAGCGAACAAAGCGTTCATCTATTGCAGAGGTGAATTCGCTCTGGGGGCGCGTCGCATGGATCGCGCGATCGGCGAGGCATACGAACGTGGCTACCTCGGCAAAGGCATTTTCGGTTCCGACTTCGACCTCGACATCGTGTTGCACCGTGGTGCCGGCGCGTACATCTGCGGCGAGGAGTCTGCACTTCTGGATTCCTTAGAGGGTTTCCGCGGCCAACCTCGTCTGCGCCCTCCGTTCCCTGCCGTGAAGGGTCTCTACGGTCAACCGACGGTCATCAACAACACCGAGACCCTCGCAACCCTCCCGGCGATCGTGAAGAACGGCGCCGCTTGGTTCAAGCAGTGGGGAACCGAGAAGTCGCCCGGAACGAAGGTGATGTCGGTTTCCGGTCACGTGAACAAGCCCGCCAACTACGAGGTGCCCCTCGGTATGTCGCTGGCGGACATCCTCGAGCTCGCGGGGGGCATGGCGGGAGGCAAACGCGTTAAGGCGATCATCCCCGGGGGCGCGAGCGCGCCTCTCCTTACGACGACGGACGTTGCCATGGACTTCGACTCCTTGAAAGAGGCGGGAACGATGCTCGGGTCCGGGGCGATCGTGTTCATGGACGAAGACACCTGCATGGTGCGGAACGCATTGCTCACTGCCCACTTCTTCGAGCACGAGTCCTGCGGTAAGTGCACGCCCTGTCGCGAAGGCACGTGGTGGAAGGTAAAGATCCTCGAGCGGCTCGAGCACGGCGAGGGCCGCGAGGAAGACATGGACCTCCTCCTCGACATCTGCGACGGGATGGACGGACGTTCGTTCTGCCCCCTCGGTGATTCGTCGGCGATGTCGATCCGCTCCAACATCAAGCTCTTCCTCGAAGAGTTCGAACGTCACGTCACGCTCGGCCGGTGTCCCGCCGACGACCACGAAGAGATGCTCGTCGGCGCGCACGTGGGTCGAAGCTCGATCGGCGTGGGCCAGGGTGAAGCCGGCGTGACACCACAGCCGTCTGCGGGGATCGCCGTTGACGGACCTCCACCTGCCGTAGAGCCGCGGCGCGAGGTGGCGGCCGCGCGCGCTCCCGATCCGGTCATGCCCACGAAAGCTCCCGAGCCGGTCGCGGTGGCATCGGAACCTGAAGCGATCGCCGTCGCGACCGAGCCCGAACCGGCATCGGTTCCCGAGCCCGTCGCCGCGGTGTCGCATCCTCAACCCGTCACGACGAAGCGGGCCGAGGACGAGATGGACCACCTCTTCCACCGCGTGCAGCCGCCCACCCATCGAACGCCGGAACCGCTTCATCAGGCGGAGCACGCCGCACCGGCCCAGCCGGAGGCGGTTCGCTCGGCGCCTGAGCCCCAGCCGGAGGCTGTTCGCTCGGAGCCTGAGCCCCAGCCTGAGCCGGTGCGACGGCCTGAGCCCCAGCCGGAGGCTGTTCGCTCGGAGCCGGAGCCCGCGGCAATGACGGCCGCGCCTCCGGTCGTGGACGCGGCCCCCGAGGACCCCGTCGAAACGCCGGCAGCAGTTGCCGTCGAGCCCGAGTCGCCGGAAGAAACCGAACCGCAACCCGAAGTGGCGACGACTCAGGCACTCCGCGCCCTCCGCGCGCCGCAGTCTCGTATCGACGAGCCGGAGGGGACATGACCCCGAGCGAAACGGAGCTCGTCAACATCACGTTGAACGGCGAATCGTTGCAGGTCGAGAAGGGCCGGCTCTTGATCGACGTCGCGGAAGAGGTCGGGATCTTCGTTCCCCGCTTCTGCTACCACCCCGGTA
>JAXDJP010000022.1:0-3835 GCA_034665645.1 Actinomycetota bacterium
GCCCGCATGGCAACGATCGCTCCGTCGGTAGCCGGCTCGCCGTCGATCGCCCACGTTCCCGACGACGTTGCCTCGATGGCGTCGTTGTGGCGGCTGGATGCCTCTCGCATCAGAACCTCGGCCATCGGCGAGCGGCACAGGTTTCCCGTACAGACGAAGTGAACCCTCATGAACAGAAAGGTAGGTCATCGCAAGTAGTTGTTAGGGTCGCAGGGATGGAAAAAGCCTGGGAAGAACTCGAGCGACGCTCGGCCGAGATCGAGGACATCGTGTCCCTCATCAAATTGGCGTCCTGGGATCAAGAGGTCTTGATGCCCACCGAGGGTGGCCCGTCCCGCGCCCGGGCCCTGGCCACCATGCAGGCGATCGCTCACGACCGCCTGAAGGACCCGGCCGTCGGTGAGCTCCTGTCGCAGCTGGAGGACGACGACACTCTCGACCCGGCGAAACGAGCAAGCGTCCGGGTTCTTCGCCGGGACTTCGACAAAGCAACGAAGATCCCCGAGAAACTCGTCCGAGAGCTGGCCGAGCTCGAGGCACGCTCGTACCAGGTGTGGGCCGAAGCCCGGCCGCAGAACGACTTCAAGATGCTCGAGCCGTACCTGACCCGGATGCTCGAACTGAAGAAGGAAGAGGCCGACGCCCTGGGGTGGCAGGAAGAGCGGTACGACGCCTTGCTCGACGCCTTCGAGCCGGGGATGCTGACCAGCCAGGTCGAGACAATGTTTTCCGAGTTAGAGCAATCCTTGCGGCCCATCGTCGACCCGATCATCGAGGCCGCCGGCGAGCCTCACCCTCTCCTCCAAGCCGGTTACGACACCGACGCGCAGAACGAGTTCTGCGAATGGATGGTCGCTCAGGTGGGATTCAGTTTCAAAGGAGGGCGGCTCGATACGTCGCCCCACCCGTTCACTATGGAGGTCGGTCCCGGCGACGTGCGCCAAACGATCCGTCCCGAACGCAACGCGATCATGTTCTCGATCTTCGCCGGCATGCACGAGACCGGGCACGCGCTGTACGAGCAAGGGATACCGAACGAGATGCGCGGCCTTCCCGTGGGTCAGGTTCCATCCCTCGGCATGCACGAATCCCAATCCCGGCTCTGGGAGAACCAGGTCGGACGAAGCCGGGCCTTCACGGAGTTCATCCTCCCCCACCTCGCCAAGAGGTTCCCCGAGCAACTGAAGGGCGTGTCGGCAGAGGAGTTCTACGCCGCTGCGAGCCACCCGTCCCGATCGCTCATCCGCGTTGCAGCCGACGAAGTGACCTACAACCTCCACGTAGCGCTGCGCTTCGAGCTCGAGGTCGCGATGTTCCGCGACGAGCTGGACGTCAAAGACCTGCCCGGCGCGTGGAACGAGAAGATGGAGAAATGGGTCGGCATCACACCACCAAATGACTCCGACGGAGTCTTGCAGGACATGCACTGGAGCATCGGATCACTCGGCTACTTCCCTACCTACACGTTGGGCACCCTGTACGCGGCCGCTCTGTTCGACAAACTCAGGAGCGACCTGGGCGACTTAACCGAGGAGATCCGGGCGGGAGACACGAGCCGGGTTCTCTCGTGGCTCCAAGAGAAGGTTTATTCGCAGGGCTACCTCTACTCCGCTACCGAGTTGATGGAAAGGGTGCTCGGGGAGCCGCCGACCGCCAAACCGTTCGTCTCGTATCTCCGAGCGAAATTCGAAGACCTTTACGACATCAAGCTCTGACGTAACTCGACCTCCGAGATCTCGCCGGCGCGCAGAACCTTCAAGCCTCCGGCCAGCGAGATGGTGGTGGACGCTTCGCCTGCCGCTGCCCCACCGTCGAGGATCGGAACTTCGTCATCGAAGTAAGCCCTGACGGCCGATGGTGTCGCCGCGGGCGGCTCTCCCGAGGGGTTCGCACTGGTTACGGCAAGGGGGCCGGTCTCTCGTAGTAAGGCGAGGGCAAGGGAATGCCGCGGGATCCGGACCGCGACGGTGTCGGCGCCCTCGCCACCGAGATCGAAGTCGAACCCGTCCGCGCGCGGCAGAACGATCGTCAATCCTCCCGGCCAGAACGAGTCCGCGAGGCGTTCTGCGTCGTCGTCGAACCTCACGACCCCGCGAAGTTGGTCCACCGAAGCCCCCAACACTGGAAGCGGCTTCTCGGGGGGCCGGCCTTTTAGGACGAAGATCTTCTCGACGGCGTCGGCAAGATCGGGTCGCGCGGCCAGCCCGTAAACGGTGTCCGTAGGGATCGCAGCAACCCCGCCCTCGGCAAGCGCGGTAAGCACCTCGCGCGTCAGGCTTCCCCCCAACGGGCCTCGGCGATGCGAGGACGCCCGAGCAGATCCTGGTGCACCACCGCATCGAGCCACCCTCGCCCTTGCAAGACGTTCAGCACCTGCGTTCGCTGATGCTCGCCCATCTCGAGAATGAGCCAGCCACCCGGACGCAACCATCGCGGAGCGTCGTCGACGATGCGTTCGATCAGGTCGACTCCGCCGGGGCCCGAAAACAATGCCTCGTGCGGTTCGTGGTCGATCACGTCGACCGGCAAGGCGGTGCGTTCCTCCTCCGCGACGTAGGGGGGATTCGAAGTGATGACGTCGACCGATCGTTCCAAGTCGGCCGGCAAAGGCTCGAGCAGGTCACCGCGCAACAGATGGACCGGTAGCCCCAAGGCATCGCGATTCCGCGTCGCCCACGTGAGAGCATCCTCGAAACGCTCGGTCGCGTACACGGTGGCATCGCGGCGTTCGTCGGCAAGTGCGAGGGCGACCGCGCCCGATCCCGTTCCGACGTCGACGACGATGCCACCCTCAGGGAGGCGCGCGATCGCGTACTCGACGAGCGACTCGGTTTCCGGTCGGGGGATGAAGACCCCAGGCCCAACAGCCAGTTCGAGGTGGCGGAATCCGGCGACCCCCGTCAGGTATTGGAGCGGTTCGCCCTCTGCCCGACGACGCGCAAGATCTTCGACCTGATGCAACCAGGAGACGGGAACGGGCCCGGTCTGCGTTGCGAGCGCCGCGCGGTCGAGCCCGCTCACCGCTTGGATGATCCACTCGGCTTCTCTTCTTGCCGGAGTGACGCCCGCGCGCTCCAGACTCTCAGTCGCCCACTCGAGAAGGAACGCGAACGTCGTCAGGAACCCTCCACCAGTTCTTGTCTCTGGTTCGCTAAGAGTGCGTCGATCAGGTCGTCGAGGTCGCCCTCCAACATCTCGCCCAGACGATGAGTCGTGTAACCGATCCGGTGGTCCGTGACGCGGTTGTCGGGGTAGTTGTACGTGCGGATCCGCTCGGATCGGTCCGCCGTCCTAACCTGTGAGCGACGCTCATCGGAAAGCGCTTGTTGCTGTTCGTCTTGTTTGATCTGCAACAGTCGTGCCCGCAGGATGCGCATCGCCTTCTCTCGGTTCTGAAGCTGCGATTTCTCGTCCTGACACGCGACCTCGACACCGCTTGGTAGATGCTTGATGCGAACTGCCGAGTCGGTCGTGTTCACGGACTGCCCGCCCGGCCCACTCGAGCGATAAACGTCGATCTTCAAGTCGTTGGCATCGATGTCGACCTCGACTTCGTCGGCCTCCGGTAGCACGACTACAGCTGCTGCAGAAGTGTGGATCCGTCCGCTGGATTCCGTCGCGGGCACCCTCTGTACTCGGTGCACTCCGGCCTCGTATTTCAACCGCGAGAACGCACCTTTGCCTTTCACCGCGAACGTCACGTCTTTGATACCCCCGACGCCCGACGTACTCGATGAAAGCACCTCCGTCTTGTAGCGATGCTCCTCTGCGTAGCGGGTGTACATGCGGAAGAGCTCGGACGCGAACAATCCGGCTTCATCACCCCCGGCCCCGG
>JAXDJP010000023.1:0-3512 GCA_034665645.1 Actinomycetota bacterium
CCCCTTCTGAGCTCGACGGGATCCTGTTTCATTACGTCGGCCCCGGCGACTTCGATCGTTCCCGACGTCGGCTCGATGAGGCGATTGATCATTCGCATCGTCGTCGTCTTGCCGCACCCGGAGGGGCCAACGAGTACTACGGTCTCGCCGTCCGTGATCTCGAGCGAGAGATCGCTCACCGCGACGGCGCCGGAGCCGAATCTCTTCGTGACGTTCTTAAGAGAGATCATCGACTGCCCATGATTGAGAGCCGGAGGTGCGTGGCGGTCAGACGTCTCGCTCGACAAACGTCATCTGGACTCCACCGACGGCGTCCGCGATGACGTTGTAGAGAAACGCGAGGAACGTGTTGGCGATGGAACCGAGAACGGCGAAGGCGATCCCCACGAGGAATGCCCACTTCTCGACAGTTCCTAGAGTGATCTCGAACTTCCCTTTGCCCAGGACGAGTCCCTTAGCGATGTCGTTCACCTGATCGAACAGTCCGAGCGAGTTCAAGAAGCTGTAAAAGATCGCCACGAGGACGAGCCAGATCACCAGCAAACATGCGTAGAAGATCAACGACACCTTCAGGACACTTAGAGGATCGACGTGGCGCAAGGTCCTCTTGACGCGCCTGAGGGCGGTGCGACCGCGGGGCCGTGCGGTACGCACGCCGGCCCGCTCCGGAGGAGGCCGACGAACCGGGCGAGGCGGTAGTGCCTCGGTGTCGTCGGGCCTCGGTCGAGGTCCGTCCACCGGGCGGCGTTGGGGTTCTACGCGCTCCCAGCCGTCGGGCGCTCGGGGCGACTCGTCGGGCAGCGGCGAAGTCAGTGGGTCGTAGAGAGGGCCCGTTACGTCGATCTCCGGAGACAGGTGGCCACCGGTGGCCGAGGCCGGGTCTGCGCCCGTGCCCCACACCTCAGGTGTATCGCCTCTCGAAGACACGTCAGCTCCCGTTTGTATCGGCGCGCCAATCCCCCATCGGACGGCTTGAATCCTAAGTGCTTGGGGCTTCCCGCGTGGGGCTAGGTGGGCAACTCCGGTTGATTGGCCTCGTCCGACTCACCGACAACGGGCGCTACGGCGCTGACTTTGGCGCCCGGGGGGATGTTCATGACGCGCACTCCGGTGGCCGGGCGACCCTGGCGCGAGATGGAATCGACTCCCATCCTGATCACCTGGCCGTCGTCGGAGATCAGGAAGACCTCGTCACTCGGAGTCACGACCGACGCTCCGATGAGGGGGCCGCGGGGTTTGGTGATCTTGATCCCGATCACTCCCTTGCCGCCCCGGCCCTTGCGCGGGAACTGGGAGAGCTTCGTGCGCTTCCCGTAGCCGGCTTCGGTCACCAGAAGGAGTTCGCCGGTGTCGTCGTTGATGACGTCGCACGCAACGACCTCGTCGTCCTCATCCATCCGGATACCGATCACGCCCGTTGCGGTACGGCCCATCGGGCGCACCAGGTCCTCCCGAAAACGGATCGCCTTGCCCTTCTTCGTGATGAGGAGCACGTCGCTCTTCCCGGACGTGGGGCGCACGCGCACGACCTCGTCGCCCTCCTTGAGGTTGAGAGCGATGATCCCCTCCTTGCGAGAAGAGTCGTACTCACGGAAGAGTGTTTTCTTGACCATCCCGTTCTTGGTCGCGATCAACAGGTACTTGTAGCTCTCGTAGTCGCGCGTATCGATGATCGCCGCGATGCGGTCTTCGGGTCGCATCGGAACGACGTTGACGACGGCCGTACCCCGCGCCGTGCGATCGCGCTTGGGGATCTCGTGGGCCTTGAGTCTGTAAACGCGACCGTTGCTGGAGAACAGCAACAAGTAGGCATGAGCGGTGGTAGTTAGGAGATGCTCGACGATGTCGCCCTCTTTGAGGCCGGCGCCCTTGACGCCGCGGCCCCCACGCCCTTGCGAGCGGTAAACGTCGCGCGCGACGCTCTTGACGTAACCGTCGCGCGACGCCGAGATAACGAGATCTTCGTCCGCGATGAGGTCTTCGATGTCGAACTCGCCCTCATCCGGGATGAAGCGCGAGCGACGAGGGTCGGCGAACTTCTCCTTTATCTCCTGCAGCTCATCGGCGATTATGCCGCGCACCCGGGCGGGGTCGGCAAGGATCGCTTTCAGGTCCGCGATCGTCTTCTGCAGCTCCGCGTACTCGTCGCGGATCTTGTCCTGTTCGAGAGCCGTGAGACGCCGGAGCGGCATATCGAGGATGTGGTTCGCCTGGATCTCGGACAACCCGTAGGTCGCCATCAATCCGCCGCGCGCCTCCTCCACGTTCACCGAGGCCCTGATCAACGCAACGATCTCGTCGATGTGGTCGAGGGCGATGATGAGCCCCTCGAGGATGTGAGACCTTTCCTCGGCCTTGCGCAAACGGTAGCGAGTGCGGCGCACAACGACTTCGATCTGGTGCGTGATGTACGCCTCGACGATCTCGGCGAGGTTCATGGTGCGGGGCACCCCGTCGAGAAGAGCGAGTGCGTTGATCGCGAAGTTGTCCTGCAATTGCGTTCGCTTGTAGAGCGTGTTCAGCACAACCTGCGGAACGGCACCCTTCTTCAGGCCGATCACGATCCGCATGCCACCGCGATCGGAGGACTCGTCGTTGAGAGCGGAGATGCCCTCGAGGCGCCCTTCCTTCGCGTTCACGAGCTCGGCGATCTTGCCGAGGAGCCTCGCTTTATTCACCTGGTAGGGGAGCTCGGTGACGATGATCCTTGGAGCTCCCTTCGGACCCTCCTCGATCTCGCACACCGCGCGCATCTTGATGGAACCCTTGCCGGTCCGGTAAGCGTCGACGATGCCTTGCCGGCCGACGATCAACGCACCGGTCGGGAAGTCCGGGCCTTTGATGTGATTCATCAGGGAGTCGAGCATCTTTTCTTGATCCGACGCTAAGTCGGGGTTGCGCAGGATCTCGATAACGCCGTCGGCAACCTCGCCGAGGTTGTGGGGTGCCATGTTCGTCGCCATACCGACGGCGATACCGCTCGATCCGTTAACCAGGAGGTTGGGGAAACGCGCCGGCAGCACGTCGGGTTCGACCTCGTACCCGTCGTAGTTGGGCGAGAAGTTGACCGTCTCTTCATCGATGTTGCGGAGGAGCTCCATCGACAACTTCGAGAGTCGGCTTTCGGTGTAACGCATCGCGGCGGGTGAGTCGCCGTCAACGGATCCGAAGTTCCCCTGGCCGTCGATCAGCAAGCTCCTCGGGGAAAAGTCTTGGGCCAGCCGCACGAGCGCGTCGTAGATAGAAAGGTCTCCGTGCGGGTGGTACTTCTTCATCACATCGCCGACCAGGGCCGCGCACTTACGGAAAGGACGATCCGGTCGCAGCCCCGCCTCGAGCGCGGCGAACAGGATGCGCCGGTGGACCGGCTTGAGCCCGTCGCGCACGTCCGGCAGAGCCCGTGACACGATGACCGACATCGCGTACTCGAGGAAGCTCTGCTGAACCTCTTCCTCGATGGTTACATCGTTGAGGGCGGTGCCGTCACCGTCACTGGGAAGTCTGTCTTGGAA
>JAXDJP010000024.1:0-9235 GCA_034665645.1 Actinomycetota bacterium
TGTTGAGGAACCAGTCGAAAGAGTCTCTCTGGATCGAGATGAGGTTCGGAGGGGGGAGAACTTCGGCGAGCTTTGCGAAGGTACGGCGTTCACGCAGGGCGGTAGACGGCAAGCGGGCCTCCTGTAGATGTCTCAATAGGGGCGAGGGCACATGGCCCGGAGGGTGCCCCTAGGGCCCTCCCGGCCCCCCCTTCCGTGACGTCCTGGGCGGTTCTTAGCCGCGCGACAGAACGGATCGAACGAAACGGGGGCAGAACACAGATGAGGACAGTATAGGGCGGAGCGCCCAGGGCGTCAACGACCAGGAATGGTCGGACGAAAACTTATTCAGCGCCCCCCGGAGGAGGCTGGCACGGACTTTATGCCCCGAACCGGCCTAGGTCAACCCTTTTCGCGCCCCCGGCCCCTCTAAGGGGGGTTCGAAAGTCAAAGGCAAAAGCAAGATCAAAGACGGGTAGCGACGAGAACCCGGCATATCGGGGCGGAAGTCGGTCTCGGCCGTTCATTGCCGCCTGATGATCGCCACACGAGCACCACGCAACAATGAAGCGGCAAAACGCGCTTCGGGCCGATTCAGACGGCCCTCGTCGCCACCTGCCTTTGCCTTTCGCCTTGCTCTTGCTCTGCTTTTGACTTGGGCGCGAGGAAGGGGCCCCGGAGGGCCCCTTCGGTGATCCTTGAAGCTCGAGTTTCGGGGTTACTTGACCTCGACGCTCGCGCCGGCTCCTTCGAGCTTGGCCTTGGCCTCTTCGGCCTGCTCCTTCGCGACCTTCTCGAGGACGGGCTTGGGGGCCGAATCGACGAGGTCCTTCGCCTCCTTCAGGCCGAGGCTCGTGAGGGCACGAACCTCCTTGATGACCTGGATCTTCTTGTCGCCTGCACCCGTGAGGATGACATCGAACTCGTCCTTCTCCTCTTCGGCTGCCGCGGCATCTCCCCCGCCACCGCCGCCGGCCGCTGCCACTGCGACCGGAGCCGCCGCGGTTACGCCGAACTTCTCTTCGAACGACTTAACGAACTCGCTGAGCTCCAGAACGGTCCATCCGGAGATCGCGTCCAGTACCTGATCTTGCGTGAGTGTGTCGGCCATTTCTGTCCTCCTCTTTCTTTTCCCTGACTGATAACGACGACTGAGTTACTTGCTAGGCGGCTTCGCCCTGCTTCTGCTCCACGACCTGGGCCAACATCGACCCGAAGTTGCGCAGCAGTGCGGAAAGAACGTTTGCCGTTTGCTGGGCGGGGCTGTTCACGAGCATGGCGACCTTCGACAGCAGTACCTCTCGCGGCTCGATCCTGGCGAGAGCTTTTGCCTGGGCGGCATCGAAGATCTTTCCGCCCTTCAAGGTTCCGCCCTTGACGTTGATCACCGGGAACTTCTTCGCGGCCTCGTCGAGCGCCTTGGCGGCGGCCGCCACGTCTCCGCGGCAGAACACGATCGCGGTCGGGCCTTCGAGCATCGGAACGAGGTCTTCGAGGCCCACTTCCCGAACGGCGATGCGCGCCAGTGTGTTCTTCAGGACCCGGTACTCGGCGTCGGCGCTGCGGAGCGCATCGCGCACCTCGGCGATCTCGGCCACCCTGAGGCCTCGGTATTCGGTGAGGAGAGCAGCCTCCGCCCCCTCGAACTTGCCCGTGATATCGGCGACCGCCGACTCTTTCTCCGGTCTCGCCATAAGCGTCGCTCCTCGTTTCTTCGTTGGTGAAGCCCGTTCTGCATCAAAAAAGCGGCCGCCCAAAACAGGGGGCCGCACGCGAACGTTTGGCTTCACCTGCGCCGGACTTACGGATGCCGGCGGTCTAGGGCGACGAGGAGAGGATAGCAGGCGCGTCCCTCACGGGACGCGCCTGAAAAGCTAAGTGGTGCTACAGACGGTCGTCCGCGTCGGAACCGGCCGTCGCGGCCGAATCGGTCGCGGAGGACTCGGTCGCCGGCGATTCCGTCGACGGGTCTGGGTCGATCGAAGACGTTGTCGCAGCGGGTGTGGAAGACGCGGCGCTCGAAGACGACGAACCGCTCGAGGACGACGAACCGCTCGAGGACGACGAGGATGAGCCGTCCGAGCCGGACGACGAGCTAACGGCCTGGGCGACCGCGGGGTCTTCGCCCAGTTCCTCTTCGGTCTGGCGAGCCTTCGCGTCGATGTCCTGGCGCACCCCGGCGAGCATCATCTCGAGCGAGTAAAGGCCCTCGCGCAGACGTCCCTCGGTTGCCTGCAGACGCTGTACCTGCTTGGCGTTCTCGTGGAGCCTCTCTCCGGCTTCGCGCTGTGCCTCGGCCCTGACGCGTGCGGCCTCGCGCTCGGAACGCTCCTTCAGGTCCTTCGCCGCGGCCTCGGACTCCTCGCGGAGCTTTTGGGCGGCGCGCTGCGATTCTTCGCGGAGCTCGCGAGCGGTTCTCTCGCTCGACTCCTTGAGGGTCGCCGCCTCCTGCTGGGCTTGCTGCTTGAGACGGTCGGCCTCGTCCTGCGCATTGCGGCGCAAGGTATCGGCGGATTGCTTCGCCGCCGCCAAAACGCTGCCGACCTCTTCGCCGAGCGCCGCGAAGGGATCGCCTGTCGGCGCCGCCGCTGCCGCCGCGGGAGCCGGGGCGGTCGCCACGCCACCGTTTCCGGAGGCCTTCGACTCGAGCACCGAGCGATAGTCCTGGGCCACCTGCGAAAGGAAGGCGTGGACCTCGTCCTTGTCGTACCCCCTCATGGACATGAGGAATTGCTTGTTTTCGACCTCTTCAGGAGTAATGGGCACCTTGAACCAACCTTCCCTTTTACCTACAGTCCGAGTGGCTAAGTCTCACGCGACGACTTCGTAGGTGTCAACCGCATCGGGTCCCGCCACTGCCACCAACGAAAACGTCAGGCGTCAGCATAAATGCCGCGGACCAAGCGCGCCGGAACGGGGAGTAGCTAGGAGGCGGTGGAGCCCTCGAGCTCGTCTTCGAGGTCCTTCGATTTCGTGGGGTCGATCCGGATCCCGGGACCCATCGTCGTCGAAAGGGCGATGCTCTTCAGGTAGCGACCCTTAGCCGCAGCCGGCTTGGCCCGCTGGACCTCTTCGATCACAGCGGCATAGTTCTGCCGCAGGTCGCCCTCCTCGAAGGACTTCTTGCCGATGATGAGGTGAAGGTTGCCGTGCTTGTCGGTGCGGTACTCGACCATCCCGCCCTTGATGTCGCGAACGACCTTGCCGATGTCGTCGGTCACGGTCCCGGACTTGGGGTTGGGCATGAGCCCGCGGGGGCCGAGGACGCGACCCAACTTACCGACGGTCGGCATCATGTCCGGCGTCGCCACGACCGCGTCGAAGTCGAGCCACCCGCCCTGGATCCGCTCGCCGAGATCGTCGTCACCGACGACGTCCGCACCGGCTGCCTCTGCTTCTTTCGCCTTCTCGCCCTTCGCGAATGCGGCAACGCGCATCGTCTTGCCCGTCCCTTTAGGAAGGGAAAGCGCGCCGCGCACCATCTGATCGGGCTTGCGGGGATCGACGCCGAGACGGATCGAGAGCTCGACGGTCTCGTCGAACTTCGCGCCCGGGACATCCTTCAAGAGCTTGAAAGCTTGCGCCGGCGTATAGAGGCGGTCTCTGTCGACGAGGTTCTTCGCCTCGGTCAGCCGCTTACCCTCTTTCGTCACTCTTATCCTCCTACTCGACCGTGATGCCCATGCTGCGGGCGGTTCCGGCGACGATCTTCATCGCGGCGTCGATATCGTTCGCGTTCAAGTCGGGGAGCTTGATCTCGGCGATCTCGCGTAGCTGATCCTTAGTCACGCGCGCGACCTTATTGCGGTTCGGTTCGCTAGAGCCCTTGTCCACGCCGGCCTTCTGACGAAGCAACACCGCCGCGGGCGGGGTTTTGGTGATGAAGGTGAAAGAGCGGTCCTCGTACACCGTGATCTCTACCGGCACGACGGTCCCGGTCTGCTGCTGGGTCGCTGCGTTGTACTGCTTGCAGAACTCCATGATGTTGATACCCGCTTGTCCAAGGGCAGGACCAACCGGGGGGGCCGGCGTCGCCTGGCCACCTGTGATCTGCAATTTCAGTACCTGGGCCACCTTCTTGCGGCGGCCACCACCTTCTGCCATGACTACTCCTCGATCCCTAGAGCTTCGCTACCTGATCGAAGCCGAGCTCGACCGGTGTCTCACGTCCGAAGATGTTGACCAGAACCTTGAGCTTCGACTGGTCGACGTTGATCTCGGAGATGGAACCGGTGAAGTTCGCGAACGGCCCGGACGTAACGCGGACGCTCTCGCTCTCTTCGAACTCCAACCGCGGCTTCAGTTTCTTCTGCTGATCCGGCTTGACCTGGAGGATCTTGTCGACCTCACGGTCGGACAACGGTACCGGCTTGGCGCCGGAGCCCACGAACCCCGTGACGCCGGGGGTCTCGCGCACGGCCCTCCACGCGTCGTCGTCCAGATACATGCGGACGAGGAGGTAGCCGGGAAATACTTTCTTCTGAACGATCTGCTTTTTGCCTTGCTTGATCTCCATCACGTCTTCCATAGGGATCACGACTTCGAAGACGCGGTCCTCGACGTTCATCGACTGGATCCTCGAGCCGAGGTTCGTCTTGACCTTGTTCTCGTAACCCGCGTAGGTGTGGATGACGAACCAGCTACCGGGCCGCTCCGTCGGGGGCACCACGCGCTCTTCGTAGTCGTCGACGAAATCGTCGTCATCGTCCTCGGCAGCTTCGGCCTCGGGCGCTTCCGCGGCTGCTTCCTCGGTTGCCGCGTCCTCGCCGACCTCGGTCGCGGCGATCGCAGCCGGCGCGTCATCGACCTCGGCGGTCGTTACCGGCGCCGGATCCTTCTCGGTTGCCGCCTCTTCCGGGGTCTCTACGGACTCGTCAACGGGGATCGGGTCGCCTTGGGGCTCGGAAGGGTTCCCCTCGGGAACCGGGCCGCCGATGGGGGCCGAGCTCTCGCTCGCGTCCTCCAGAACTCCTGTTTCGGTTTGCGTTTCGCTCATGTCTCGACTCCGTAAAGCGCCAGAACGGCTTTGGTGAACACGAAGTCCATCCCAAAGATGACCGCTCCGATCACGACAACGCTGACCAGAACGACGATCGAGTACGCGATGACCTCTTCACGTGTGGGCCATGCGACCTTTTTCAGTTCGGCGATGACTTCCTTGCCGAACTGGCGGGGCTTGGTTCTTTCCTTCTTATTGGCGGCGGCAACGGCGGCTTGGCGCGGTGGCCTTTGGACCGCTTTTTTCTGCTTTTGAGCCTCGTCCTTCTTCATGGCTCGCTTGTACTGCCTGTTCACGTCTGCCCCTTCGGGTCGTGCCGCACTCGAACGCGTGAGGTAAAGGTCCGGGCTGCGGGGGGATGAATCAGAAGTAAGAGATTAACACGTTAGTGAAACCGCCTGCTGAGGCGCAGGCGGTGGAAGAACGAAAGAGGGCCCCCGTTTGGGGGGCCCTCTTTATCAGAACGTGATGCAGCGAGTCGTTAGCCCTCGCACCTCTTGCGCTTGTCGGTTCCGGGACCGCCGGCGCAGCTATCGGTACCGCCGCCACCGTCGAGGGTGTCCCGTCCGATACCGCCCTCGAGCGTGTCCCCACCACGACCGCCAAACAGGGTGTCGTTGCCGGCCCCTCCGAAGAGGTGATCGGCGCCGCCACCACCGTAGATCGTGTCGTTCCCGCGACCTCCTCGGAGGGTGTCTTGACCCGTCCCACCTCTCAAGAGGTCCGGACCGCGGCCTCCTAGAAGAAGGTCGTTACCCCCGAGACCGAAGAGCGTGTCGGTACCTCCGAGACCACAGATGATGTCGTTTCCGGCCGTGCCGGAAAGGTTGTCCGGACCTGCCGTTCCGACGACTTGATGCCGCGGGTCGTTCTCGTAGCCCGGACACTTGTCGGGGCCGGGCCCAGGTCCGGGGCCACCGCCGCCGCCGCCGCTCGTGGTCTCACGAGTCACCTGATCGGAGGGATCGGTCGTATCCAGAGTTCCGTTCCCGTCGACGTCGACCCAACCCGTGATGGTGTCGGTTCCGACGTTGGGGTTCGGGTACGTGATCGTGCAGGGGTTGTTCTTCTTGTTAACGGTGCAAGTGAGATCCGGCGTTCCGGGTGTGTCACCGGCGTCGGTGTCGTTCGGACCCACGATCTCGAAGTTCACGGTCTGCGGCTTGTTGATGGTCGCCGGAGCGCCCGTGCAAGCGTCGCCCTCGGGCACGCGCAAGGTCGCCGTAAGAGTCTGGGTCGTGCCGACCGGCTGTTGGTCCGTCTCCGGCGTGACGTCGACGCAGAAAGTCGTCGTCGGCTTTGCCGCGTGGACCGGCGACATCGGAACGATCAGCAAGGCGCCGACCAGTGCAACGGCGGCCGCTACGACCAGCGGCGTCAGCTGCTTCAGGATCAGATTTCTAGTCATTTGTCTCCTCCATGGGTCGCGTTTGCGCCCTCAATTAATACATAACGGATGCTCGAACCCCTGGGTTACCCATGACCGTGGGTCACCCAAACATTCCCACCTCTGGGAGGCCCGGCCCTGGCGAGTGTCCGCGATGACCCGCGACATACACCCAGAAGCAGGGCGGGAGGGACTCGAACCCCCGACCGCTGGTTTTGGAGACCAGTGCTCTACCAACTGAGCTACCGCCCTAGCGCCGGAGAGTTTACTGGTCCGGTTGGCCCCAGCGCCGTGGCGGATCGCCGAGCGCAGGCGAAAGGGATCGGTCAGGCGGTCGCGACTCTGCGCGCACGCGAGCGCCACACGACCGCGCCGGCCAGACCCGTCGCCATAACGGCGGCGACCCCCCCGGCGTACGCCTTGCGATTGCGAGCGACGTGCGTCCTCACGTTCTGTAGACGGCTCCCGTTCTCGGGGATCGCCTGCAACGTTGCGAGCAATCCAACGGGCGGCTCGGCGCCGACACTTCTTAATTCGGCGTACGAGCGTTGCAGGGATTCGTAGCGAGCGGCCTCGGCGCGGCACTCTGGACAGCGCGCCAAGTGCCTGCGGACCGTCAAGGAGTCGTCGCCGGCGGTCGCGGGCAGCATCTCGCGGATCTCCTCGCATCTCACGACGCCTCACCTGCCGACTCGGGATAAACGAGTTCTTTCACTTTCTTGCGCGCTCGATGGACCCTCACCTTGGCCGCGGTCTCTGAGATCTTGAGTTCCTTCGCGATCTCTTCTATCGAGAACCCGTAGACGTCTTTCAACACGAGAGCGCTCCGGTAATGCTCGGGCAAGAGCTCGAGCGCGCTTTCGACGGCGCGGAGGTCGAGTCGAGCGTCCGCAGCGTCCTCTGTGGACGCGGACGATGGCATCCGTCCCAACGTCTCGTCCTCAGATCCAAGTTCGTGTGCACGTCGCCTCTTCCTCGATCTCGCCTTCGACAACGCTGCGTTCGTAGCCACCCTGTACATCCAGGTCGTGAACAACGAGTCCCCTCGGAAGCTCGCGAGCCCCCGCCACGCTTTCAAGAAGGCGTCTTGCGTCGCCTCGGCAGCGTCGTCGGGATCTCTGAGGATCCTCAAGCACAGCGTGTACACCTCTCGATGCGTTGCGCCGACCAGCTCGTTCCACGCGGCTTGGTCACCGTTTCGACAACGTTCGACCAACTCCAACGGAACGAGGTCCGGAGGCCCTTCGCTCAAGTGCTTGTTCTGACGCCACACGACTACTAAAGGTTACTTGGGCCCCCGGGCTCTTCTCCGGACACGAAAGTAGCCGCGACGGACGGGAAGGCATTGGCCACAGCCATCAGGGACCCTTCCGGGTACGACCGATAGGCGCTCAACACCTCTCCCACGCGAGCGGCTCGAAAAAAGTCGATGCGCATGGAGGAGCAAGGGCCGCGTCCCTGCTCTGCCAGGTCCACCAACCAAGCGGCGGGCAAGCCGGGGGGAACCACGAGACCCGAGAGGCCGGCGGCCCGAGCGAACCTCTCGCTCCAGTAGGCGGGATTCAGGTCCCATGTGGCCGCCGCGAACGCGAGTCCCCGAGCCGCGTCGCACGTCATGCGAGCGACAGGTTCGTTCTCCGGAACGGTAGGAGCCGCGACCTCATGGGGGCCGAGCAGTAGCGAGAACGTGCAAAGAGGGGAACCGGCCGCGGTGCATTCTCCTTCCGCGCGGAACGCGCCGTTCTCTTCGGCGACGTCAACGGATCCACCGATAGCGTCGTCGACCACGGGCGACCTCGCCCACGTCACCGCTACGTGATGCAGGGCAACTTCGGATCGGGAAGATGACACGACGCGGTCCCTAAGTACCGCGCGCAGAGCCGGCACCAGACCGAATTGAAAGAACGTGGCCTGCGGAGACATGCCGCGCTCGGGAAACGGGCGACCCAATGCGACGCCGAGCTCGATGAGTTTCTGGGGGCCGAGGTGATAACTCCACATGCCGCCCACCTCAGGCCCGCGCGTTAGAAGTCGGTGAAGATGGACTCCAGGCGAGATAGCAGCTGAGCCTTGCTCAACTCGTCCTCGGTACGACTCTTGAGTTGATCCTTGCTGAGGGCGAGCATGCCTTCGATAGCGGCGAGTAGTTCGTCACTTCCGAATGGTTTTGTGAGGTACTGATCGGCACCCATCTTGTAACCGCGAACCCAATCCGATTCGGAGGCCTTAGCGGTCAGGATCAGGATCCTTACTTCGTTCCTCGTCCCGTTCTTCTTCATCTCTTTGAGGACGCCGTAACCATCCAGCACCGGCATCATGATGTCGAGGATCAAGAGGTCGGGCGGGTCCACCCCCATCAGATCCAGCGCTTTTTGACCATCGCCGGCAACCACGACCTTGTGGCCCTCCTCCACGAGGATGGCGCTTAGCAGTTGCCTTATGTCCGCGCTGTCGTCGGCTATGAGGATGCGGGCCATGGATTCTCCCTGAGCAGGTGTTCGCCCCAATTAAACATCATCGAAAATGCTTTCAGACGGGTACTACCCGGCCGTCGGCCCCTCGAAAACGGTCTCCAATCGGGCCAAGAGTCGCGCCTTTTCCAGCTCGGCCTCGCGCTCGCGACGAAGATCGTCTCCAGATGCCCCCAACAGCGCCCTCACCGCCGCGATGAACTCGGTCGGGTCGAAGGGCTTGCCGAGGTACCGGTCGGCCCCCCTTTGGAGTCCCCGCACGCGGTCTGCTTCCGATCCGCGCGCGGTCAGCACGAGAACCTTGGTCGAGTGTCTGAGGCCGTACGTGTTGAGGCCCTCGAGGACTTGGAACCCATCCATGCGGGGCATCATGATGTCGAGGATCAAGAGGTCGGGCGG
>JAXDJP010000025.1:0-2911 GCA_034665645.1 Actinomycetota bacterium
CGTCCTCCACCTCGGCGGGGAACACGTTGAAGCCCGACACGATGATGAGATCGCGCCGGCGATCTACGAGGTAGAGGTAGCCCTCTTCGTCACGCACTGCGATGTCGCCGGTTCGGAACCAACCGTCGACGAATGCAGCCTCGGTCTCCTTGGGTCGATTCCAGTACCCCTTGAATACGTTCGGACCACGCACGACGATCTCTCCGGTGTCGCCGAGCTCGACGTCGTTGCCGCTCTCGTCCACGACACGCAGTTCGATACCGGGCAGGGGGAGACCGACAGAATCCGCTCGAGGGACACCGGCCATGCGGTTCGATGTGAGGCTCGGAGCCGTTTCCGTCAATCCGTAGCCTTCGAAGATAGAGATTCCGAACTCCGACGCGAATCGATCGAGGACGTCGCCGGGCAACGCAGCCGCACCGGAGATCGCTAGTCGGACCTTCGACAGGTCGTACTGCTCGGCCCCCGGGGTCGCGAGCCACGCTTTGTACATCGGCGGTGCGCCAAAGACCACCGTGACGCCGAACTCCTCGAGCCATTTGAGGCTGGAAACCGGTTCGAACTTCTCGACCAACAGACCCGACGCGCCGTTCATGACGAGCAATCCCAACGCGACGTTCAGCCCGTAGATGTGAAACAGCGGCAGGGTCAAAAAGAGAACGTCGTCCTCGTCGACCGCCGCCTCGGGGACCGCCATCTGCTGCTCGAGATTCGCGTAGAGGTTGCCGTGAGTCAGCATCGCTCCTTTGGCCTCGCCGGTGGTACCAGACGTGTATGCGAGAACCGCCAGATCGTCATCGGACAACTGCACTTCGGGGGCCGCAGCCTCATCCCATGCGTCCCAGTCGGAGAGCCGGATCACCTTGACGCCCCCGGCCTCGCGCGCTCCCTCCGCTGCGGCATCCTCGCAAGGTGGAGCGACGAACAAAGCCTTCGCGCCCGAGTCCGCGAGGATGCGCCCGATCTCATGAGGGGTCAGCATGGTGTTGAGGGGGACGACGACCGCCCCGCGGCGCAGAACGCCGAAATGAGCGGCGGCGAAATGCGGGACGTTCGGCATCATGATCGCGACCCGGTCGCCGGGCTCGATGCCCATCGCGGCAAGGCCGCCGGCGATGCGATCGGCGCTGCGGTCGAGCTCGCCGAACGTGACGGTTTGGTCGGGATGTCCGGCGACGAGAAGGGCTTCCTTGGACGAAACTCGAGCGGCGGTGCGCCGCAGCATCTGAGGGAGATCCATGAGGGTCTTATTCTTACCCATCGAGCCGTCTCCTGCAAACTCCTGCAAGCATGTGCTAGCCAATAGTTCGCACCCGGGAACCGAGCAGGCGCAACTTTTTCCAATAAATAGCAGAAAGGCTTAAAGGGGGTCCCCACCTGCGCCGATGTGAATCTTGGAGTCGGAGAGGATGGGACGAAGGATCGCACGGTCGCACTTGCGAGCGTGATCACGAACCTCCCAGCCCGCCCCCAGCCGGCCCACCTCGAAGGCTCCACATGCCCCCGGCCTCGGCCGGGGGCATCTTCGTGTCCCCCCACGCCGTGGGACGATGACGGCTATGGCCCGACGATGGGAACCACCTGCCGTCCAGTGCTCCACCGGCCCCTTCTGGGCCTACGAGCTGGAGCGCGCCATGGACGCCCTCGCGGAAGCCGGTTTCACCGACATCGAGTTGATGGTGACGAGGGATCCCCGCACCCAAACCCCCGACATCCCTCTGCGACTCGCCGAGGAGCGAGGCCTTCGTATCGCCGCGGTCCATGGGCCCTTCCTGGCGATCACCAAGAACGTCTGGGGCCTCGACCCGATCGGCAAGATCGAACGCGGGGCGGAGTTCTGCCAAGCGCTCGGCGCCACCTCCATGATCGTCCATCCCCCCTACCTTTGGGAAAGGGACTACGCCAGGTGGTGCCAGCAGGAGGCGCTCGAATTCGCAGAGAACACCGGGGTGACGGTGGCGGTCGAGACGATGTATCCGAAATGGGTCGCCGGCCGGCGCCTCCGGGCCTACATGTGGCTGGAGCCCGCGTCTCTCCTCCATGCCGCCCACCACGTGGTTCTGGATACAAGTCACCTGGCCGTCTCCCGCGAAGACATCCTCGACGGCTACACGATCCTCAGTCCCAAGCTCGTTCACATCCATCTGTCGGATAACGCCGGCGACGGCCGGGATGGCCATCTCTCCCTGGAACAGGGCATACTTCCGGTCGACCGGTTCTTAGACGAGATCCGGAGAACGGAGTACGAGGGCGTCATCTCGCTGGAGCTGTCGGTCAGGCGGTACCTTCAAAAACCTGAGGACCTGGTCGAGATGCTGAGGCAGAACCGCCAGTACGTAGAGAAGAGATTGAGCGGCGACCCGAAGGTGGCTAAAGGGCTGCCTCGGGCCCAGGGGCAGATTTAGGGGAACTCACGTGCCTGACGTAAAGGTGATGGTTGTCGACGACACCGACCACGTGCGCGGGATGCTCGTCGACATGCTCGAGCTAGACGGCTTCGACGTCGTCGGACAAGCGAGCTCCGGGCGGGAGGCAGTCGCGCTCTCGGAGGAGACGACGCCGGACGTCATCATCATGGATTACAAGATGCCGGGGATGGACGGCCTGACCGCGGCGCGAGCGATCAGGGAATCGAAGCCCGATCAGTCGATAATCCTTTACACCGCGTACCTGGACCCTCAACTCGAGCAACAAGCACGTGAGGCCGGCGTCGCGATGACGGTCGGCAAGGTCGAAGGGCTCAACCAACTGGAACGACACATCACGGAACTCTGCCGCGACTTCCGCGTTTCCTAACTACCGAGCTTCACGACCTTCGACATCGCCGTATCGCAGACGATCTTCTCGTCGTTCGGCGCGTAGGCAACGCTGCCGACGATCGCGTAGTACCGCCCCCTCCTCTTGTCTTTCG
>JAXDJP010000026.1:0-5078 GCA_034665645.1 Actinomycetota bacterium
CGACCGGACTTTCACCTCTCAAGTATGCGGCAGCAAACCGAGCAAAGGAAGGGGCGATCGAGACCGGGACGTAAGCGGAGGAAGCGGCGAACCCCGTAGACGCATCGAACGAGGGGTTCGACCATGGAGCGCGGCCCGGCAACGAGGCCGGACCGCTACAGAAGGAGTTCCGCGTGAAGAGAACATGGGTCGTCCTGTCCATCGGTGCCGTGCTGCTGGGGGCCGCGGCTATCGCCATCGCCGCCAGCCCTCGCGTCAGCGAGCCGACGCGCATCCACGTCATCGAGCGGCCGCTCACCGACGTGGTGATCGATACCGGGGCATCTGGAGACTCTTCCGGAGATCTATTGACCTTCCACAACAAGCTTTATGGGAGCGCCGGCGAGATGGTCGGAACCGATCAAGGTCAGTGCATCCGCATCAACCCCGCTGCCGGAACGTGGGAGTGCGCGTGGACGAACGCGCTCGAGGGCGGCCACATCTCCGTTGAAGGTCCGTTCAACGACAACCACGCCAGCGTCCTTACCGTCACCGGCGGAACCGGTGCCTACCGGAACGCGCGAGGCACGATGAATCTCAAGTTCCGCGACAGCGGGAGCTTCGACTTCATCTTCCACCTGATCCCGTAGGACCGAGCGGCCTCAGGGATGCTTCGGGTCCCTGAGGCTCGCTGCGGATCGAGAGAAGTAGTCGGTCCCGGCGAAGCCTGCGTCGAAGCTCGTCGCGTGCTGCAACTTACGAGGCACGACGATCTGCGCAACGCCGGAACCATCAGTCGTCGCCGTGCCGATCGTCTTGCCTCCGGCGGAGAAGATGATGTCTTGCCCGAGGAGAGCCGAGGGACTCGCGTCGTCGTCGGTCAGGACGGCCCGCAGCGTTTTCGTCGCGCCGTCACGGCCTTGCACGAGAGTGAGGACCGTTCCTTCTTTTGTCACTACGAAATCCGCCGACGCGTCCGACCCTCCGTACGCGTCCGTTTTGCCGGGATAGGCAGCGCCGAGCTGCACGGCTCCTGGAGCTTCGGTGAGGGCGAGCGGCAGGGACGCGATCCCATCGCCGTTCGTCGTCGCGGCGTAAGTCCCATTACCCAAGCTGAATGTCACGTGCTCGCGCGCGACCGGGACGTCTCCCTCTCTCGTTAACCGCACCTGGACGAGAGCGTCGTCCGAGTAAGCGCCCGTCGTCGCGCTTCGGTCCGTGAACGAGAGCGAAGTAGAAGGTGGAGCCGGCGGTTCCAGCGGGGGGCCGAGCTCGTACGCCAATGTCCCGGCGTCATAGAAGTTCGACTCCATCGAGACGTCGTGCGTGAGAGCCGTAGCGGTGTACAGCATGCTGCTGTCCCTCGACACCGCAGATGCCAGTGCGACGTCGAAGTCGTAGCCCGAGGAGTTGTAACGCGCGATCCAGGTCTTGGCCCCGGTAACGCCGTCGTATCCCACCGTGATCTGGTCCCCGAGCTGAGCTTGGTTCAGGAAGAGCGACTTCGTGCGTGAGTCGCTAGAGATGCCCGCCACGTAGAGATCGTTGCCGGTGAGTGGAACGGCGATCGTCTTCGAGAGCTCGAGGTCGTGGTCCGGCAGCCCGTATCTGTCCGACCACAGCTCCGCTCCGGTTGTGGAGTCGTACGTGACCGTTCCGATATCGAGGTTCCTCTTGTCGGTCTCCGATGACGTCTGACCGGTGACGTAAACGCGCTCTCCATCTCGGTCGGTGGCGATGGCGTTCGGCGCGTTGAAGTTCGTCCCGGACCATTGCTTGCGTGCCTCCCACAGCTTTTCTCCGGTACCGCTGTCGTAGGCGACGGTCGCGTACGAGTAATTGACGTTGAACGGCGGCCCGCCGGGAACGTCATCGGAAAGCCCGGTGACGTAAACCGTGTCGCCCAGAGGGGAGAGCGCTAAGGCGAAGGCCTCGTCCGGCGCGTGCGTGCCCGGCCCGTCGAAACGCTGGGTCCAGAGGATCGTGCCGGCGTCCGGCCCATCGGTCGCCAGCGCGAGCGTCCCGTAATCGACGTTGAACTCTCCTTCTCCCGCGCTCCAGCCGGTCGCGTACATGTAGTGACCGTCGGGCGACAGGCTCATCGAGAACGGGGAGTCCACCCCGCCCGTGCCGATACCGTCCCAACGCGTTACCCAGCGTTGCTCTCCAGTGACGGCGTCGTAAGCAAGGAACACGTAGTCGAGATCCCCGTTGTTCGTTCCGGCGCTGACCCCGCTGACGTAAACCGTCTGGCTGGTGGGATCGACCGAGATGTCTCGCCCCGTGTCGGTACCGGCGGGCCCGTCGTACGTCGCCGTCCAGGCGTGCTCACCGGTCGCCGCGTCGAACGCAAGCGTCGTCAGGTGTCCGTCCGGATCGATGAACTCACCCCGCTCGCACCCGGTCACGTAGACGTAGCGACCATCGGGGGATACGGCGATCGAGTTGGTAAAGCTGTATCTGTCGAAGGCCCCCCATTTTGAGGTCCACAGCTCGTTCCCGGTCGCGGCGTCGTAGGCCACGACCGCGATCTGGCTCCGGCTATCGAACCCCGTGCCGTGCACGTCCTTCACTACGACGAACGCGGTCGATCCGTCGCGACTGAGCGCGATGTCGGCCGGGAACTGCGCGGAATCGGTTCCTGCCTCGGGATCGTGATAGCTGGCGGTCCAGCTTTCGCACTGATCGTCGACCCCCGGAACGTCGCAACCGCTTGATGTGTCGAGAGGCGCGGGGAGCGGTGGATCGTCCGAGGCGGCTCGCGGCCGAGCGTCTGCCGGATGCAGACATGTGTACGCCGCTTCGGCATCACCAACGGTCGCTGCTGCGACCAAGCAATCCTTCGAGGTAAGCGCCTCGGGGGTCGCCGAACGGGCGGTGGCGGCGCCGCCGTTCAAAGCAAGGAGGGACGTCGACAGACATGCTGCGAGACCGAGGATCGACGAACGTTGAGCGAGCTGCCGAAGGTGCAAATGATGCTCCTCTCCGTGGTCTACGTGCCCCGGGCGCGGCTCGGTCGACGCCGTTCCGGACCGGGTGGCGCAATCTTCGGCAAGCTGGATCGGTTTCCCTGCCCAAGTCGTGACATTTCGGACCCTCGTTGCACGTCCCGAGGAAGTGCGCGGTAATGGGGAGAACCACTGGGGGAGGTGTCATGGGACGAAGGGGCCTGGTCGCCGCCCTAATGATCTGCGCCCTGGCGGCCCTAACCATGCCGGTTCAGTCTGCTCCTCGCTACGCGGCCCAAGACCCGGACGAGGTCGCTTGGAACAACCTTCCGTATCTTTTCAATCCGTGGTTCCGAGTGTGGACGAACGAGGACAAGTTCAGTAATGGGAAGAGGGTCACTAATGCGTTCCCGGTTACCAAGACCGACGAACAGGGCAACCGCTCGAGGGAGGACAATTCGAGCGAATTTCAGGTGCTCGAGCCGAAGACATGCTCACCTCACTACGGGCAAACGTGGAGGATGGTCCGGCACATCTACCTGCCCGGGCACGCCACGAGACTGCAAGCTTCCCTGGGCGCTTACAGCGACGAGTCGAAGAAGCACCCAGTTGACTCTGTGGCCCTCCGGATCAACGGCCAAACCGTGGGCAAGGTTCTGGCGACGGAGGGACACCCCATCCCGTACCAAGACTCTAAGAGAAAGGTCCTCGACCTCGACCCCTCCGCCACGACTTATGGATCGAACAAGATCGAGGTTGTGGCTCACAAGGTTCGGACGGCCAAGAGGTTCGGGTTCTGCAGATACCGACGTTTCGGAGCGCTCGCAGAGCTTGTCGGAGATTTTCGCGCCGACGCCTCGGTCAGTTCGGCTTCCACCGGGGAAACCACTACCAGCGTCGACGTGGTCGACACCGTCACTAACGCGGGTCCTTCTCACCTGATTCCCGGACAGCAGTACAGCTTGTTCGCATATAGCAAGTACAAAACGTTGACCGGGGTAACCGTCGCGGAGTCGGATGCGTACTCGTGCGATGTCGCGCCATACTCGACCTTCGATCAGGGAGATGGCTATCGCGTCTTCTGCGAGATGCCGCACTTGGCGCCGTCATCGAGTGCCCTCGTGCATCTGACGATCACGTGGACCGAGCCCTACGACTGTCCCAACGAGGCCGGCAAGGACATCAACATCAACAGTGCGGTGGTCGGTTACGGCGAAACTACCGAGACCAACAAGAACAACCTCACCACCAACAAGGTTTACTGCTAGACCGCGAGAGCGTCGCGGATCTTGCGCACGAAGAGGTCGTTGCCGGCCTCGGCGAAGAAGGCTTCGGCCTCCCGTGCCTCGTCCGCGGCCGCGGGAACGCCGACCGTGAACAGGAAGTCCATCTGGGCCAGAGCTTTGCCGAGTGGGATCTGAAGCTCGTCCCATTTAGCGAGGGCCTCTCGGAACAGTTCTGTGGCTCGCTCGCGGTCTCCCTCCAGGGCGGCTATCCCGGCGTCCAGAGTCTTTATCCGGCAGCTCTTCCATTCGTTCTGCAGGACCGATTCTTCGAGCCACGACTTCCTCGCCTTGGCGGCCTCGATGTCCCCCGCCCAGAGCGCGGCGCTCTTGGAGACCCCGAGAAGCTCGAGTATGTGCGTGGCCGTGGCGGTGTCCTCTTCCGCGGCGGCCTCCACGGCGACGCCATAAGCTCCGGTCACGAACGCGATGGCGCCCTTCGAGGCAGCGATCTCAGCTTGATCCTGCGTGCTGGAGGAGTCACCGACGAACTCGATGAATTCGTTTCGGTAACTCTCGGCGAGTTCGACGTTCCCGCACATGGCTTCGTGGATGCTTCTGATCGACATGACGACCAGGCCGAAATCTCCGACCGAATCGCCGATCTCCGCGATCCTCGATCGGATCCACTCCCACGCGCCGAGATGCTGGGCCGCCTCGATAGCGTTTCCCAACAAGATCGCAAGCTCCGACCCGAGCCCGAAACGCTGCGCTATCTCCATGCCGGCCTTCGCCGTTTCAAATGCCTTCGAGGGGTGGATCTGTTGACGGTTCGCCGCGATATTGATGAACGCCCTGAGGCGCTGGTGGAGGAGTCCCCCTTCTTCGCTGATCTTCAGGCCTCCATTCAGGAGCACCTCCGCTTCAT
>JAXDJP010000027.1:0-2821 GCA_034665645.1 Actinomycetota bacterium
CCCCGTCCTTGAGGTCGGCCGTGATGCCGAACTCCGACAGCGAGAACGACGCGAGGTCGATGCCACGTCCACCATCGATCGAGTCATCTCCGGGACCCCCGTCAAGGAAATCGAGAGCTCCCGGGCCACCCTTCAGGATGTCGTTTCCGATGCCGCCTTGGATCGGCTGATCCGAATCGGCGCCTCCCGACAACCTGTCGCGACCTTGATCGCCGCTGAGTCCGTCGATGCCGTCGCCGCCGCAGATCCTGTCGTTGCCACGGCGGCCCTCGATGTAGTCGTTCCCACCGAGGCCGACGATCACGTCGGCCTCATCGGTGCCCGTGAGGAAGTCTTCGCCGGCCGTACCCGTGATGGTCGCGTCCTGTCCGAAACACGTCGCGGTCGCGGCACCTTCGCTGGTGGGCGACGCAGCGGCGTGGATCACCGGTGCGAGGCCGACAAAGGCTGCGACGAGGATGGCGGCCTTGCTCTTATCGATCATCGCCGGACAGCCTACGGTGGTGACAGGGCAACGTGGCAAGTCGGCGGGGCCCCAGGGGGCCCTCCTGTAGCATCCTTCCGATGCCTCCCGACCCCTCCGCCGGCCCCGTCGATCTCTCGATCGGCGAGGTCTACGAGAACACCATCCATGAGGTTCTCGACATCCGTTTCATCGAGGCGACGCCCGATCGAGTGGTTTTAGAGATGGATGTGGGACCGCGGGTTCACCAACCCTTTGGGATCCTCCACGGCGGCGCGTCCGCCGTGATCGCCGAGAGCGCGGCGTCCGTTGGAGCCTTCATGAATTGCAAGGCCGGTGAGGAAACCGCGGTGGGCACCGACCTCAACATCAGCCACCTACGCGCCAAGAGCAGTGGGACGGTGACCGCAACTGCAACGCCCATTCGCAAAGGCCGTTCGATGCACGTATGGGGGATAGATATCGTCGACGAACGAGGACAGGCTGTGGCAGTGGCGCGGTGCACGCTCGCGATCAGGCCGGTGCGTCCACCCGATTCGAACTAGGAGCTGAGCTATGTACCGGAAGATCGTGGCGGGGACGGATCTATCCGAGACGGCCGCCGTGGCCGTCGAGCACGCCGGCTGGATCGCGTCGCGCGTGGGCGCGGAGTTGGTGCTGGTGCACGCAGGAACGGATCCCGGCGAACCGCTCAAGGAACTCGGTGAGAAGTACAAAGCCGAGACCGTCGTGACGTCCGGCCCCCCCGCAGAGGCACTCCTCAACGAAGCAGAGCGCCTCGGCGCGGACCTTCTCGTCGTGGGCAGTGTCGGTATGAGCGGCGCGAAGCGCTTCATGCTCGGTAACGTCCCGAACAAGGTGTCGCACCACGCTCAGAAAGACCTCCTCATCGTGAAGACCGAGAAGCGCAAGGGCGGCGGGGAGGGCTACAAGAAGCTCCTCGCCGGAACCGATGGATCTCCGACCGCTATGCGCGCGGTGCAGATGGCCAGTGAGTTCGCGAACAGGTTGGGCGCCTCGCTGACGATCGCGTGCGTGTACGAGCACATCTCCGAGCACGAGATGGAGCAGATGCGCCGGGCCGGTTCATCCGACGCGATCGGACAGTGGTCGGCCGGTCGCTCCGGTCGCGACACCCCGGACGAGTTCAAGTGGCGGATCGCCAGCACGTCGCACGCTGAAGACGTTCTGGATCGTGCGCTCACCTGCGCAGCGGAGCACAACGTCGAACCCGAGCTGCGCGCCATAGAGGGCAACGCGGCGGAGGAGCTCTTGACACTCGCCGAGAACGAGAACTTCGACATGATCGCCGTAGGTAGCGTCGGCATGGCCGGGCCGAAGCGCTTCATGCTCGGCAACGTGCCGCATCGGATCACGCATCACTCTCCGACCGACGTCCTCATCCTGCACACGGCCTGAGTCTTCGGTTGAGTCGCTCTCCCTGGCGGGCACTGGTCGTGTCCGCGCATCCGGATGACATCGAGTTCGGCGCGGCCGGCACCGTCGCACGCTGGGTCGATGAGGGAGCCGAGGTCACTTTCTGCATCGTCACGGACGGATCGAGCGGCACCCAGGACCGCGACCTGATGGGTGGCGGGCTTCAGCAACTACGAATCGACGAGACGCGCTGCGCAGCCGATGTCCTCGGCGTCGAAGAGGTCGTGTGGCTCGGCTACCCCGATGGGTATCTCGAGTACACGCTCGAGCTGCGCCGCGACATAGCCCGGGTGTTCCGCACCTATCGACCCCATCGCTACATGGTCATGGATCCGACTCCCACGATCGAGGATCGGTTCATCAACCACCCCGACCACCGCGCCGCGGGACAGGCTTCGCTCGACGTCGCGATGACCGCCGGAACCACGCCGGGACACTTCCCCGAGCTCCTCGACGAGGGACTCGACCCCTGGCGGGGCCTCCGCGAGCTGTGGATCATGGGCCCGGCAGGGGGGCCGGTCGTCACCGACATCTCGACGACGATCGATCGCAAGATCGAGGCCCTCTTGTGTCACGAGAGCCAGGTGGGCGAGCGGGCCGACGAGATCGGCGGATGGATCCGCTCCCGGACCGCCGAGGCGGGCGCGAAACACGGTTACGCCTTCGCCGAGTCCTTCCGGGTCATCTCGCAAGGCCCCGGCTTCCACGCAGGCGAGCAGGAGGAGGTCTCGTTCGACGTCCCGCCGGCTCCGCTGGACCCTCGCTCCGCCCCCGCCTAGCAGTCGTTGCAGGGCCGGGAACAGGACGGTCCCAGGGGGCGTTTACCCTGATGAAGGGCTGTGTTAGGCGGCCCTAACTGATAGGTTGAAAGCTCGCCGGATCAAGAGGAGTTGTCGTCTGTGGCTATCGAAGCCGAAGACC
>JAXDJP010000028.1:0-3190 GCA_034665645.1 Actinomycetota bacterium
CCGCGACGCCGAGACAGAGTCCTCGATAAGAAGCGCGCGGAAAGATGTTCTGGAGCGACACGGCCCCCGAGTAGATGTTCGCGAAGGCCTCATCCGTTTCGCCGACCAACAGCCCGACGAGAAACAGGAGCCCCGCGATCGATCCACCTGCAACGGCGAGGATCCCGCCGGCTATCGCACCAGGGCTCGGACTTGCGCCGGGGCCCAGCACCAGCAACGCGCCGAGGGCGTACAACCAGATATTCGCGAACAAGTAGCCCCAGAACGTCCCATGAAACGCGGCACGCGGACGACTGGCGAAACGCGTGTAATCGGCGACGAGGGGGAGCCACGAGATCGGCATCGCGATCACGAGATCGATCGCAAGTCCGAATGTCGGGAATCCCCCTGCGCCGGGCGCACGGATCGCATCGCCTAGGCCGTCGCCCGCAAGGACCAGCACGGTGACGATCAGCGAGATCGCGAAGATGACCCACGCCCCGAATCGTTCGAGCCACACCCGCGTTACGCCGATCGGCCCCCACAGCGCAAGAGTCGTACATACGACCGCCGCGAGACCCAGCCACAACCACCGCGCCGAGAAACCGAACGACCTTTCGGCGACGAGATCGGCAACGAAAGACATCGCCCAAAGCTCGACCGCCGTCCAACCCACGAGCTGCGCGGCGTTGAAAACGCTTGGTATCCAGGACCCCTTCACCCCGAGGACCGGCCGGAGGAGCACCATGGTCGGGACGCCGTACCGAGCGCCCCATACGCCGGCCGCAGCGAGAACCCCCACACCGATCACGGAACCGATAACGATCGCCGCCATCGCCGCCCCGAACCCGAGTCCCGGTACCAACAAAGCTCCGGTCACGAGAACCAGGAGCCCGACACCGAGATCCCCCCACAGGATCGCGAGATCCCTGCCGCTTAGGACGCGCCCGCTCGGGGGCACGGGATCGATACCGACATCGGCGACGCGCAGCGCCTCCTGGGCAGTTGCCGTCATTGCGTCTCCCTCCGCAGGTTCTAACCTGTTCAGGTATGGCCCGATCGAACGGGCACTGAAGGGGTCGCGTGGCCGGCTCGGTGCCGGCTGCCTCTCAGCCCAAGGGCTCCCCCGCGCTTTGTCGGGAGGAGACTACTCCGCTGCCAAAGCCTCCTTCGACTCGCGCAGAGCGATCTCGGCTTCGGTGATGAACGTGTACGCGTCGGCGACCTCGGGCTGCGCCACCCCCGTCGTGACGGTGAGAGGCTGAGGTTCGGACGGAGCGTTAGCTATCGCCCACGCGATGCGGATGGCGGCGATCTCCGCTCCGGTTCGGTCCGTGTCGGGCATCAGGACCGCGAACTGCTTCGACGCCAGACGGAACTGCACGTCCGAGGCCCTTCCTTGCCTGAGTATGCCTGCCACCAGTCGCGCGGCCGCCTCTTCGGATCCGGGACGATTCGACTCGAGCGAGTCAAAACCGTCGATCTCGAACAACGCGAGGCTGAGGGGCTCACCTGCCCGGCGCGAACGGGCGATCTCGCTTTCCAAGCGCTCGCCTAACGACAGTCCGGTTCCCAAACCCGTAACTGGGTCCGACCTAGATTCTTTGGCTTTGGCGAGGAACTGGAACGCGTGGGAGATGCACGTGGCCGAGAGCGCGCTGATCACCTCGAGAGTGGCTACGTCTTCATCATCTAAGCCGCCGTCGCCCGCGGCGACGACCTTCACGATCCCCCACACCTCCCCATCCCGCAAGAGAGGGGCGCACGCAGCCGACCCGAGACGCGCTGCTTTCCCGTCCGAGATGACTTGGCCCTCGAGTCCGTCTGTGGGCGAAGTTCTCGAGCCGATGCTCCTCCGCTCAGATCCCGATGCTGCGCGGCATACGAGCTCGGCACCCTCGAGGAGCGCGACGACACCGCCCGCCGCAGCCGTCAACGATTGCGCCTCCGACGCCGTGAGCGCCATGACCCCATCTGGATCAAGCTGGGCCGCAGCGACCCGCGCCTGTGCCTCGAGGATCGCTTGCAGGCGGGCCGTCCCAAGGTCGGAGATGCTCATGCGTCTAGCATCGGCGGCCCTCGGACGCCTTCTTAATGGGACCTTCGAACGATTCGAGCTACAGCTCGGCCCGAACGATATCCACGGCCTTCTTGATGTTCGTGAGCTTCTGCTTGGCTTCGTCGACGGAACGCGTCTTGAGGCCACAATCGGGGTCCACGAACATGCGCTCCGGCGGGATGAGCTTCAACGACCGACGGATCCCCTCGGCCATCTCCTCGACCGGCTCCACCTCGTGTGTGTGGACGTCCGAGATCCCCAGCCCGATGTAGGACGTAAAGGGATCGTCGTAGAACTCCTCGAGCAGCGAGTAGTCGGAGTTCGCGAACTCGAGGTCGATCTGGTCGACCGGGATCTCGAGCATCTTCGGGTACGCCTTGTGAAAGTCGCCGTAGCAGATGTGAGTGATCGTGTGTGCGCTCAGCGGCTCGGTAACGATGTTCATCGCTTCGATAACCAGCTCCAACTCGTCCATGCGCGTAGAGGCAGCGGGCTCGTCGATCTGGATGTAGCGAGCGCCGGCCTTCTCGAGATCGAGTGCCTCGTCGCGGATGACCTTGGCGAGGTCCAGCACGAAGTCACGCCGCGTCGCGTAGTGCTCGTTGAACGACCAGTCGCAGATCGTGTACGGACCGGTGAGCATGCCCTTCACGGGCTTGTCCGTCAGCGACTGCGCGTACTCCCACCAATCGACCGTGATCGGCTTGTCGCGGCCCACCGGGCCCGTCGCGATCGGCTTGCGGTAGTAACGGTTGCCGTACGAGCGTACGAGACCACCGATCTCCAGCCCGGGCAGTTCCTCGGCGAAGTAGGCAACCATGTCACCGCGGTACTGTTCGCCGTCCACGACCAGGTCGGTGTCGATGGAGTTCTGGAACTCGATCCATTCCTTGGTGGCGCGTCTCTCCAGCTCGTGCAGTTCGCTGCGTTCGATCTCCCCGCGCGCGAACTGGCTGCGCGCCTTGAGGATGTAATCCGGCTTCGGGAAACTCCCAACCGACGTCGTCCACAGGCCGGGGCCTGCGAGCTCAACCTTGTCCATCTACGCACCCACTTTCTTTACGACTTCGCCGAGACGCTGCAGCTTCGCGCGGGCTTTCTCACGAGGTAGGTACTCGAGACCCGCCGACGGGCTCACGTAAACGCGATCCG
>JAXDJP010000029.1:0-2906 GCA_034665645.1 Actinomycetota bacterium
TGGATGCGGTTGCAACGAGGACCCGTCTCACGACGGCATCATCGCACCGGCGCTATCGCTCGAGGTGGAAAGTCCAGGTGGCGCTAACTCCGCCGTCCTGCGCGTGCCTTAGGTGCAATCCGTGATCGCATTGGCTAACAGCCGGGCCCTCGGAGACGTAATCGAACGCTCCCTGCAGTGGATCCTTCTTGCCGTCCATCTTCCGGTTCGCATAGGTCCCGCGCGTTGATGACGGTCGATAGAGACCGGCGCCTGCGCCCTGGCCCTCGTTGCCATCGCTGTCCGAACAAAATTCGCCCAACGAGTACGTGGAGGGGCCGAGCGGGTCCGCCGTCCACGCGGCCGCGTAGTTGTGCCCCTTCACCTTGAACTTGACGGACGCCGTCGAAGCGTCGGGTGCCATCTCGAAGTCGCCCTTTTTTAGGCGCACTCCGTAGCCCGCTCCCCCACACGATCCGAAGTCTCGCCTGATCTTGCAGCGACCCTTGATCGCGTATGCGACGCCGGTTGCCTCGGAGAGGGTCTCGCGAGCTTCAACGTCTATGCCGTACCAGATGTAGATGTGAGGTTTTGCTGTTGGAATGAGCCAGCTTGCCGAAGCACCTCGATCGATCCGCGGTGCAGGCACCGGCCCGGCATGAGCGGCCACGGCTGCCGAGAACAAGAACCCCACCACCAGTAACGCAACCGGCTTGCGCATCGCGATGTCTCCTCCCCAGAGTCCCGTTAAAAGGAGATTCGCCGCGAAACGGATAGTTACCTGCTTTGTTCCGGCCCTCAGGGCCGGCGGGTCAGGACCTCCGCGTCGACGCCTTCGAGCGAGGGAAACCCCGCGAGTGCGAAGGTGAGCTCGAGATCTGCGAGGAACCCTCGCAGCACCTGCCTCACCCCCTCTTCGCCTCCCACCCCAAGACCCCATATATAAGGCCGCCCGAGCAAGATCGCGTCGGCCCCAAGGGCTAGAGCTTTCAAGGCGTCGGCGCCCGATCTGATCCCCGAGTCCATGAGGACGGGGAAACCGTCCGGCACCGCCTGCTTAACGCTTGGCAGAGCGTCGAGAGTGGCGATCGACCCGTCGACCTGACGTCCGCCGTGGTTGCTGACGATGATCCCGTCGACGCCGGCCTCTACCGCGAGTGCCGCGTCGTCTCCGCTCACGACGCCCTTGACGAGCAGTGGAAGATCCGTCGCCTCACGTAAGAACGCGAGGCTCTCCCACGTCGTCGACGTGTACGAGAACATGCGCATCCATTCGAAGATCGCCGGCTGCATGTCTTCCTCGGGAGTCTTGTCGAGCCGGCTGCGGAACACGGGGTCCGACAGGTAGTTCGCGATGCTCTCGCCTTTGATGAAGGGAAGGAAGCCATTGCGTAGATCGCGCGGCCTCCACGCGAGGAGCCGCGTGTCGAGGGTCAACACGATCGCGCCGTAACCGGCGGCCTTGGCCCGATCTAAGAGACTCGTCGTGAATTCATCGTCGCTCGGCCAGTAGAGCTGGAACCAATGCGGCGTATCCCCCATCGCCTCGCCTACTTCCTCAAGCGTGCGAGACGACACGGTGCTGAGCACGAGCGGGATGCCGAGGCTCGACGCGACACGCGCTACCGCCAGCTCCCCATCGGGGTGCAAACCACCTTGCACGCCCCCGATCGGAGCGAGGAGAACGGGGGCCGGTATCGACGAGCCGAACAAGCTCGTGCTTAGGTCACGAGTCTGGACGTTCGTGAGCATCTTCGGAACGATGCGCCAGCGTCGGAACGCTTCCAGGTTCTCGCGATCGGTGTCCTCGTTACCCGCGCTGGCCGATACGTAGTCGCGAAGCGTCGGTTCGACCTCGGCCTCGAACCTGCGCTCGAGCTCTGCGAGTTCTAGCGGAAAGTCCGGCGTTTTCCCCGACAGACCCTCGAGGTAGATCTCCTGCTGATATTGATCGAAAGACATCCCCGAAAACTACCGCTCGCAACGGTGCGCGGTCGCTCTTGCCTCGGGGCAGGGGTTGGGCGCGATCCGTTGAATTGAAGAGAGATGAACGGGGGGAAGAAAAAGCGCTGGTTGGTGACTGTATGCGCCGCGGTGCTCGTCCTCTGCCTCGGCGGTCCGGTTTCGGCCGACGACTACGATGCCTCGGACCCTCCCAAGACTTCCGGCCCCCTCATCGGATCCCCCATCGGATGCGAGGACGACGGTCCCGCCCACGCGGGTCGGTCGAAAGGCCAAACATGCTCGTGGAGCTACCAGCTCGTTCCGGCTGAGACTGCCGTCGGCGAAGATTTCTCCGCCTATTGGCTGCAGATGGAGATCACCCCGGGCCGGGGAGTGTGCGCCAAGCAGATGTCCTTCAGTCTGACGCTGCCCGCAGACGCGCGCATCGTCTCGGCGGTTCCGGCTCGGAGCTCGAAAGTAAGTCGCATCCGGCCGATCAGCCCGAAACTCGTGGTTGACGGCGGAGGGACCGCCCCGCTACCCGGGACGGTCTCGCAGGATCTCAACTCGGCGCCGGGCCGCATCGGCATCCGCATCGAGCCGCACCGCTATTTCTTCACGTGGATCGGAAACTCACGCGAGAAGGCCGAGGTCGCTATCGGCCTTCAGATAGCCGGTCGGTCGCTTCCACCGAATCTCATCAGCGCGTGGTCGGAGACTTTGGGATTAGTCGTGGGCACGTGTTCTTCGCACGCCGCTCACCCGTCGCAGCAAGGGTCCTAGCGCAACGCTGCAGATGTCGACCGAAGGGTGATGTCGCCGCTTAACGATGAGGCCCTGACCTCGAGGGTGGCGCCCCCGCCACCATCACCGGGGGCGAGATAGGAATTCGTGTCTCCGCTGAGCGAGGAGACGTCCATCCATACGGACGTGCCCTCGGCAACTCCGATCTGGATGTCGCCCGAGGTCGTCTTGATGTTGAG